>DAOKZN010000307.1:0-3499 GCA_035325625.1 Mesorhizobium sp.
GCGCATCGCCCACCACCGCGCCGCGGCAATGGCCGACATGCATCGGCCCGGTCGGGTTGGCCGAGACATATTCGACATTGACCCTGCGCTCATGACCGACGGTCGAGCGGCCGTAATCCGTGCCCTGCCCCAGCAGCGCGGCCAGATGCGCCTGCCAGAAGGAGTCCCTGAGCCGCAGGTTGACGAAGCCGGGGCCGGCCACCTCGGCGGCGGCGACATCCGCGTCCGTGCGCAGCGCCTCGGCGATCCTTTCGGCAAGCGCGCGCGGGTTCTGTCCCGTCGGCTTGGCCAGCACCATGGCCGCATTGGTGGCGAGGTCGCCGTGGCTGGCGTCGCGCGGCGGCTCGACGGCGATGCGCGAAAGGTCGGCCGCGCCGCCCTCTTTGTCTTTCAGATCAAGCGCCTGGACGGCATTTATGATCCGCGCATTGAAATCGGCGAAGATGTTCATGTGAGGCTTTCTTCAAGCTTTGAAACGGTTCGGACTGTCAACTTCGAGGTGACGTGTCAACTGGACTTGTTTTTATCGCGCTAGCCCAATTCCGGTGTGCGGTCAAACAGGCGGCGGTGTTCCTTGAGCGCGTAGGTATCCGTCATTCCGGCGAGGAAATCGGCGACGGAGCGCGCCTTGATGCGGTCCTCGGCCTGGTCGAGCCCTTCGCGCCAGCCCTCCGGCATGGCGCGCGGGTCGGCGAAATAGGCATCGAACAGGTCCTTGACGATCCGTTCGGCGCCGGCGCGCTCGCGCATGACGTCCGGATGGCGGTAGAGATGCGTGTAGAGGAAGGCTTTCAGTTCCTTCTCCTGCTCTGCCATGCGCGGCGAGAAGGTGACGATCGCCTCGCCGGCCGCATGCACGTCGCTGGGGCTTTGCGGCTGAAGCCGCGCCAGATTTGCGCAAGCCTGGGCGATGACGTCTTCCACCATGGCGGTGATCTGCCGGCGCATCAGTTCATGGCCGGTTCGCACCGCATCGAGCACGGGATAGCGCGCCCGCACGCCCTTCAGGATGGAACCCGGCAGGGCCAGTTCCTCCAGCATGCCGAGGCTGAGCAGCCCCGAACGGATGCCGTCGTCTATGTCGTGGGTGTCGTAGGCGATGTCGTCGGCGATCGCCGCGCACTGGGCCTCCAGGCTGGCGTAGCGGTCGAGTTCGAGGTCGTGGATCTGGCAATAGTCGCGGATGGTGCGCGGCACCGGGCCGTGCAGGCCGTTGCCTTCATGGTCGGTCAGCGGGCCGTTGTGCTTGACCAGCCCCTCCAGCGTCTCCCAGGTCAGGTTGAGGCCGTCGAACTCCGCATAGCGGCGCTCCAGCCGCGTCACCACGCGCAGCGACTGCGCATTGTGGTCGAAGCCGCCCCACGGCGCCATCTTCTCGTTCAGCGCGTCCTCGCCGGTGTGGCCGAAGGGCGTGTGGCCGAAATCGTGCACCAGCGCCACGGCTTCCGCGAGGTCCTCGTCCACCCGCAGGGCACGCGCCAGGGCCCGCGCGATCTGCGCCACCTCGATGGTGTGGGTCAGCCGCGTGCGGTAGTGGTCGCCTTCATGGGCCACGAACACCTGCGTCTTGTGCTTCAGGCGGCGGAAGGCGGTGGAATGGACGATGCGGTCGCGGTCGCGCTGGAAGGGCGTGCGGGTCGGGCTCTCCGCCTCCTCGACCAGCCGCCCCCTGGAGCGGGCGGGGTCGCAGGCATAGGGGGCGCGGGGACGATAGCCGAAGCCGATGTCGCCGAGCCCCGTACCGCCGCTTCCAGGGCCGGCCTGCCGCTCTTCCATGATCTCACCTGTCGGCCGCTGTCCCGTCCACCGGGCTTGTTGACTTGGCCGCCTCTGCTTCATACCTATCAGGGGCAAGCCAACGCAAGGTGAAGCCGATGGCCGCGGACGCCGCAACGCCAAACAATGTCGAACTGACAGACGCCGCCGCACGGCGCATCGCCCGGATCGTGTCCGGCGAGCCCGGCAAGACGGCATTGCGCGTTTCGGTGGAAGGCGGCGGCTGCTCGGGCTTCTCCTACAAGTTCGATCTGGTCGAAGACCGCAACGACGACGACGTCGCCATCGAAAGGGACGGCGCCACGGTGCTGATCGACGATCTTTCGCTGGTCTATATGGGCGGCTCGGTGATCGACTTCGTGGACGACCTCATGGGCCAGTCCTTCCAGATCAGGAACCCCAACGCCGTCGCCTCCTGCGGCTGCGGCACCAGCTTCTCGATCTGACGCTGCGCCCGTCTCCGGGGCGGCGCGAGCACCATCAATCTTCGCTGAAATGCGAAGCCAGGTCGCGGCCGCCATACAGAACGCGGTAGAAGGTCACCGCGTCCTGCGAGACGCCGAAAGCGATCGAGATGCGGCGCCGGAAACCGACGATCCGCAAGCCGGGAAAGAGATCGTCCCGAAGGATGCCGCGCTCGGGAAACTCCTCGAAGGACCGGCAGAACGCCTCGACCTTTTCGACATAGGCGATGGCACGGTCGGGACCGTCATGGGCGGCGATATAGAGATATAGCTCGCGAAGATCGCTCTGCGCTTCCGGCGAAAAGACGATCCGGCGCCTCACATCGGCGTCTTCCGGTGCAGGCGGCGGATCTCGTCGAAAACATCATCGGCCCCGATCCCCCGGGCAGGATCTTGCCGCATGGCGACGGCAACCGGCACCACCTCCTCGCGCAGCCAACGCTCCACTGCCGCATCCCTCTCCTGAAGGGCGCGAAGCCCGGCGCGCACAACCTCGCTGGCGCTCGCATAACCGCCCGAGCCGACGAGCCGGTCTATGTAGTCCGCCTGCTCCCGCGGCAGGCTGAAGGTCCGCTTCTCGGTCGCCGACATCGCCAATCTCCTCTCCGATATGATAGTTTCATACCGGAGAGGAAACAATGCTTTCGTCACTTCACGCTTCGGTGGCCATGGCCGCGTCTCGCAGGCCCTTGGCGTCGCCTGTGGCGCCGTTGAAGAGGGCGTTGAGCGCCACCGAGGCCACCGACGCCAGCAGGATGCCGGAATCGATCAGCGGGCCGATCGCCTTGGGCAGCCACATGTGGAAGTTCGGCGCGATCACCGGGATCATGCCGAAGCCGAGCGCGATGGCCACGATGAACAGGTTGTTGCGGTTGGCCTTGAAGTCCACGGCGCTCAGGATGCGGATGCCGGTGGCCGCCACCATGCCGAACATGACGATGCCTGCCCCGCCCAGCACCACCGTGGGCAAGGCCTCCACCAGCGCGCCCATCTTGGGAATCAGGCCCAGCACCACCAGGATCGCGCCGCCGGCCACGCACACGAAGCGGCTGCGCACCCCGGTGACGCCGACCAGCCCGACATTCTGCGAGAAGCTGGTGTAGGGAAACGTGTTGAAGACGCCGCCCAGGATGGTGCCGAGGCCGTCCATGCGCAGGCCCGACGACAGCGCCGGCTGCGACAGCGTCTTGCCGGTCATGTCGCACAGCGCCAGGAACATGCCGGTCGATTCGATCATCACCACGATCATCACCAGCACC
>DAOKZN010000308.1:0-3496 GCA_035325625.1 Mesorhizobium sp.
TAGGTGTGCGGCACGATCATCGGCCACAGGCTGATGGCGATGCCGAGATAGGAGACGAGGAACAGCGCGATGGCGGCAATGAAGGGGAGCGATTCAGAGCGGTCGTTGAGCGAGCGCCACTCCAGCCAGCCGAGCAGGGCGGTGACCAAGGGGACCGGCGCCAGGTAGGCCATGTTCGGCCAGGTGAACCAGCGCGCGGCGATGCCCGCGTTCATCAGCGGCGTCCAGATGCTGACGACGCAGATCGCCGCGAACACGCCGATGAAGCACCAGCGCCCATGCCGGCGGGCGCGCTCCTGCAATTCGCCTTCGGTCTTGAGGATCAGCCATCCGGCGCCCAGCAGCCCGTAACCGAAGACCAGCGCGATGCCGGTGAGGATCGAGAACGGCGTGATGAAGTCCCATGACGAGCCGACGAAATGGCGGCCTTCGACATGGAAGCCCTGGATGAAGGCGCCCAGCACCATGCCCTGGGCGAAGGTGGCGATGGTCGAGCCCCATGAGAAGCCGTGGTCCCAGAAGGTCTTGTGCTCGGCATCGCGGTAGCGGAACTCGAAGGCGACGCCGCGGAAGATGAGCGCCAGCAGCATCACCAATATGGGAAAATACACGGCCGGAACGATGATGGCGAAGGCGAGCGGAAAGGCGGCGAGCAGCGCCAGCCCGCCGAGCACCAGCCAGGTCTCGTTGCCGTCCCAGATCGGCGCGATGGAATTCATCACCATGTTGCGGGATTCGGTGTCCGGCTGGAAGCCGAACAGCATGCCCACGCCGAGGTCGAAGCCGTCGAGGATGACGTAGAAGCACACGCCCACGCCGAGGATCAGCGTCCACAGCGGCACGAAGTCGAGAACCAGCGGCTCCATGGTCAGCCTGCCTTTCCCGGTCGCGGCGCGGGGCCGGGCAGGGCGCGCACGGGGCCACCCGGACGGCCGCCCTCTATCTCTTCCAGCTCTTCCGGCTCGTCTCCGGCCTCCTGCGGCCCCTTGCGCACGAAGCGCGCCATGATGAGCAGCCCGGCGGGGAAGATCACCAGATAGGCGACCATGTAGCCGAGCAGGGAGATCAGCACGTCGCTTCCGCTCAGCGAAGGCGTGACGGAATCGGCCGTTCGCAGCAGGCCGTAGACCGTCCACGGCTGGCGGCCCACCTCCGTGGTGGTCCAGCCCGCCAGCACGGCGACGAAGCCGAGCGGAGCCATCCATTCGCAGGCGCGCAGGAACCATTTGCTGTCGTAGAGCCGTCCCTTCCAGCGCAGCCACCAGCTCGCCACCACCACGCCCAGCATCAGCAAGCCGATGCCGACCATGATGCGGAAGGCGAAGAAGGGGATGGCCACTGGCGGCCGCTGGTCGCGCGGCCAGTCCTTCAGGCCGCGGATCTCGCCGTTCAGGTCGTGCGTCAGGATCAGGCTGCCGAGCAGCGGCGCCTCGATCGCATAGCGGTTTGTTTCGTTCCGGTCGTCGGGCAGGGCGAACAGCACCAGCGGCACGCGCCGCCCGGTTTCCCAATGCGCCTCGATGGCGGCCAGCTTGGCAGGCTGGTGCTCCAGCGTGTTGAGGCCGTGCTCGTCGCCCAGCAATATCTGCAAGGGCACCAGCACGGTGAGCAGCCACAACGTCATGGACAGCATGCGCGAGCCTTCCGCCACGAAGCGGCCCCGCCGGATGAGCCACGCCGCGACGCCCGCCACCACGAAGCCGGTGGTGACGTAGAAGCCGACGACCGTGTGGCCGAGGCGGTAGGGGAAGGAGGGATTGAAGACGATGGCGAACCAGTCCCTGGGATAGAAGCGGCCGTCCACCAGTTCGTAGCCGGCGGGCGTCTGCATCCAGCTGTTGGCGGAAAGGATCCAGAAGGAGGACAGCAGCGTGCCGAAGGCCACCATCACCGCCGCGACGAAATGCGCCCAGCGCGGCACGAGGCTGCGCCCGAACAGCAGCACGCCGAGGAAGGCGGCCTCCAGGAAAAAGGCGGTCAGCCCCTCATAGGCGAACAGCGGCGACAGCACGTTCGCCGTGGCGTCGGAATAGCGGCTCCAGTTGGTGCCGAACTGGAAGGGCATGACGATGCCCGAGACCACGCCCATGCCGAAGGCAACGGAGAAGATCTTGATCCAGAGACCGGAAATACGGAAGTAGATCTCGCGCCCGGTGAAGAAATGCATGCCCTCCAGCAGCGCGATATAGGAGGCCAGCCCCACCGTGAAGGCCGGCATCAGGATGTGCCAGCCCACGACCCATACGAACTGCAGGCGGGACAGGAGCAGGGGATCGAGTTCCATCGACGGCCTTGCGCGCGCTGGTGAACGTCTTCCCGTTCGGGATCGCCCTGCCAAGATAGCGCGCAAGGCCGGTCGAGCAAGACCGGCCCTGCAACCGAAGATTGGCAACCGAAGATTGGTGCCGCCGGTCAGCCGACCGTGCGCGCCAGCAGCGCCTTGAAGGCGGCCAGCAGGGAAGGAGCCTCGCGGACGAGGCGGATGCCGAGATTGTCCGGCGCGATGCCGGCCGCGCAGCCGCCGCTCTTGCCGTCGCGAATGAAGTTCGACATGTAGCCACGGTGCCTGCCGCCCACCACGCGCACGCCGCAGTTCTCCACGCTCTGCGCCACGCTGCCGTCCGCTTTCATCGTGGCGCGCACGTAGCAGGTCGTCGTCCATTCCCAGACATTGCCGGCCACGTCCGCCAGGCCCTTGCCGTTGAGGCCGAAATGGCCGAGCGGCCTCGGCTCGGCGTCGCGCTCGCCGGCGCCGGCTTCGGCGCGGTAGCGCGCCAGCCAGCGGGCGGCCGGGTTGGCGCCGTCCTGCTCCAGCCCGAGCGCGTCGTCGTTCATGCGCTCGGCGGCCGCGAATGCCCATTCCTCGTCGCTGGGCAGGCGCCATGTCTCGCCGGTTTTCGCCGACAGCCAGGCCGCGTAGGCGATCGCGTCGCGATAGCTCACGCCGGTGACGGGCATGCTGCCGTCAGCGGACCGGCCGCCTTCCGGCGCTTCGCAGGCGCCGTCGGCCACGCAGCCGGCATAGTCGGCCGCGCTGACCTGATATTTCATGATCTCGAAGCCGCGCCTGAAGGTGACGTCGCGCATCGGCGCGTCCACCGGCCAGTCGGCCTTGAGATATTCGCCCGGCAGCCGGAAGGCGAAGGAGCCCGGCGCCACCGTCACGGTTTCCACGGGAGCGGCGGGCCTTTCGGCGGGATGCCACGCCTGGCCCGCGGCGAGAATGAGCGTCACCGCCGTTGCTGCCAGAGCCGCCGGAATCATCAGTCGCATGATCGCATCCTCCAGAAAAAAGCGGCCCGCCGGAAACCGACGGGCCGCTGTTGACCTTTTGTCGCGTCCGCCCGTCAGTAGGACGCGATCGGGGCCGGAGCGCTCACCTGCGCCATCAGGTCGTTGTCCCACTCGCCGTCCACCATGATGTGGGCGGTGGCGCCGAGCTCGGCGGCCTCGATGAGGTTGTGGTTGACGTAGGCGTAGATGCCCGGCTGCCGGA
>DAOKZN010000309.1:0-3485 GCA_035325625.1 Mesorhizobium sp.
ATTTCCGCTGGCTGGGCGTGGATGCCGCCTTCCGCGAGCGGCGGCGCGGCAAGCCGGTCAGCATCGGCCACGACGTGTGGATCGGCCACGGGGCGGTGATCCTGCCCGGCGTTACCATCGGCAACGGCGCCGTCATCGGCGCCAATGCGGTGGTGACGCGCGACGTGCCGGCCTATGCGGTGGCGGCCGGCGTGCCGGCGCGGGTGCTGCGGCGGCGCTTCCCCGCCGAAATCGCCGCGCGGCTGGAAAGGCTCGGCTGGTGGGACTGGCCGGCCGCGATTGTCGCCCGGGCCGTGCCCGACATGCAGGTGCTTTCCATCGAGGCCTTCCTCGACAAATGGGAGCGGGAAGACCTTTCCCGCTGAAGCGCGCCGCGATCCTTCAGGTTCGCCCCGTACACTTCAGGCTCCTGATCTTCCGCATGCCTTAACCATGCGGGTTAGGGTAAAGGATTAGCGTTAAGAAACGGAAAACGGGTTGTATAAGGAAATATAGGCAATCTGTAGTTGTGTTTTCTGCCCTGTAATGGCCTACTCGCCTTGGAGGTACTTTTGAGAGGCGGAAGGAAACTTCGGCAACACAGGAGAGAAGTCATGAATAAGTACGCATTTGCACTTGCCGCCGCCGTTTCCCTTTTCCCGATGGCCGCCTATGCCGGCGGCTGCTGCGGCTCCACCAACTTCGGCGGCAATCTCGGCACGTCGAGCGGGCTGGTCAACATCTCGCCCTCGGTCGGGCTGGGAAACGTCTCCGCGCTGAACGGCATCGCCAGCAACAACGCCATCCTGAGCGGCAACATCGTCTCCGGGATCCTGAACGGCAACAAGACGGGCGTGGTTTCCGGCGTGTTGAGCGGCATCGGCGTCAACGTGCTCGGTACCAACGCGAGCAGCACCTACAAGTTGGGCAAGCGCTGAACCCAGGCGACGGGCCGGGCGGCATATCGCCCCCGAACAGTCGCCGTCCGGCTCGGGGCAGGGGGGACTCGCCCTCCCTCCTGCCTCCTGATCTTGCGCATGTCCTTATCCCGAAACCGAACCCTACTTTCGGGAGACGTGCCCTATATCCTGGTACGCAAGCCGAAAAAGACGTCCGTCGTGGCCTGGCGCGTGTCGATGACGGTCTTGAACGTCCTCGACAGGTCGACGCGCAGCACCAGCGCCGCATGGGCGCTGGTATCGTAGACGGCCTCCGCAAACAGGCTGCGCGTGCGCTCCTTGTTCTCGAACAGGAGATTTTCCTTCACCTGGCAGGCAAGGCCGGCCGCGAGCTTCAGCCGTTCGCGCGGCTTCAGCGCGATCTCCAGTTCCGCGCGCCGCAGCCACGAGGCCAGCGGATCGTCGCTGTCGGCGCTCTCGTAGCGGCCGAAATGGCTGGCGCGAAGCTCCACCCGGCCAAGCAGCGGCCTTGCGGCCGCAACGTGCCATGCCGGCCTTGCGCGGCGGTAGAGCCCGTCTCGGTCGCCCAGCCATTCCGCGCCCAGCGCAAGGCCCAGCCTGGTGCCGTCGGCACCGCTATAGGCGAGCTCGCCGCGCAGGCCGTACTGGCTGAACGGCAGCGCCGCCGGCGGAACGCCGAGCCGCTCCACCGAGGCGAGAAGGGCGGAGGCGGAGCCGCCGAAGGCGAACGCGCCCAGCGTGCGCGTCAGCCGGGCGGAAAATTGCAGCCGGTTGCGATCCGGCTCAAGCCGGGTGGCCGGCAGGAGACCGCTTTGGAAGCGGGTGGCGCCCGCCGTCTCGAAGCTGTCGGCGGCCTCCAGGATGAGGGAAGTGGCGTTGCCGAGGTCGAAGCCGGCCTGCAGGCCGGCGCCAAAGACCTGCTTCGGCGTGCGGGTGCCGAGCGCCAGCGGACCGATCTGCAATTCGTCGCCCTCGCTGGAGGCCCGATAGGTCAGCGAGCCGCGCAGTTCCACGCCGCCCGGCAGCCGCCGGAAAAGCGCGGCCGACACGGCGGCGGCGCGGTCGTCCTCGATCGTCACCACGTCGTGGCGGGTGGCCTGGAACTCCGCTTCCAGCGCGATATTGGCGTCCGCATCGCCCCAGCTGCGCCGTAGCGAGCCGCGCAGCAGCGCGTACCAGTCGGCAATGGCGAATTCGCTGTCCAGCGCGTTGTTGGTCCAGTGGCGCTCGACGCTGCCGGTGGCCACCGTTTCCTCGGCATGGCCTGCCGTCGCGGCAAGCGCCAGCAGCAGCCCGGCGCCGGTGAGGCGCGCCATATTCCTGCGGCCGTGTCGGGATCGGGCGTTGCCGGGTTGCGCCATCTGCGGGGCTCCAGGGGTGAGGCCCCTTCCGCCTGCGGGGGTGGCGGGGCGGAAGGGGCCGGAGGTACCGCTCTGGGCGGAAGGCGCAGGCTTTTTTCGCCTGCAGGAACACCATCTCACGGCAACTTTAAAATGTATATATGAATTTAATCAATTTTTGGTTGCATAAGATTGTCCCGATGCCCGGGAACCCGATGCCGTCCGTCGCTGTTTCAGCAGGACCGCGAGGCGCCCATGCTCGAACGAAGCTTCACCCGGATAGCCAATATGGTGGCCTGGATCAGCGGCCTGCCGGGCACTTTCATCTGCTGCGCGCTGGTGGTGCTGGTTTGGGCGGTCAGCGGCCCGGCCTTTCATTTCTCGGATACCTGGCAGCTCGTCATCAACACCGGCACCACCATCGTCACCTTCCTGATGGTGTTCCTCATCCAGAACACGCAGAACCGCGACGGCGCCGCCATCCAGGCCAAGCTGGACGAACTCATCCGCGTGAGCGAGGGCCACAATCATTTCATCGGCATCGAGCACCTGACCGAATCGGAGGTCGAGGAGATCAGGCAGAAATGCGAGCAGGCGGCCCGGCGCGCGGAGAAGAAGATCGCCAGGGACACGGCCCGGCAGGTGGTGGACAAGGTGGCGGCGGCCGGCCGCAAACCCGGAAGGCGAGCCGCCTGAACAGCGCCGCGGGGCGGCGGGTTGACCCGGCCGGCCCGCGGCGTCCATTGTGCGCGGCCAGCCACGAGGAGTGTTCGCATTGACCGACTGGGTCGAGATATTGAAGGAGCAGGCGGCCGCCGGCGAGCGCATGGCGCGCGAGGTGCCGGCCATGCTCGACAACCCCGAGATCAGCGAGGGGCAGGTGCGGGCGCTGTTCGCCGAGCTGGAAAAGCAGGCCGATTTCGTGGAGAAGCTGCGCATGATCCTCGAAAAGGTCGGTCACGACTTCCCCGTCGTCACCGCGGCCGAGAAGCTGGAGGAACGCTATGCGGACCTCGCCGCCTGCGTGGCCGAGAAGCTGAAGGCCATGCGCGTCTAGCGGCGCGCCGTCAGCCGGTGCTGCCGTTCCTGGCGACCGCGTCCGGCATGCGTGAGGACCTTCCCGGCACCACGACCAGGCGCTTGACCTTGCCCTTCTTGAAGGCTGTCAGGAACTTCGGATAGTCCTTGAACGCGACGCAGCCATGCGACTCGGCCCGGCCGCCGCGCAGCAGGTAGGAATGGGCGA
>DAOKZN010000310.1:0-3448 GCA_035325625.1 Mesorhizobium sp.
TCGCGGTACTTGGTGGCCGGCTTCAGCACCATGCCTTCCGAGAACTGGTCGACCATGGCGCGCTGGATTTCCTGCCACGGCGTCTGGTGCTGCGGATAAGGATAGCCGCCGCCGGCGGCCAGCGCGGCCCGGCGGGCGGCAAGCTCCTCGTCGGAGATGAGGATGTCGGCCGTGCCTTTCCTCAGGTCGATGCGCACCCGGTCGCCGGTCTTCAACAACGCCAGCCCGCCGCCCACGGCCGCTTCCGGCGAGGCGTTGAGGATGGACGGCGTGCCCGACGTGCCCGACTGGCGGCCGTCGCCGATGCAGGGCAGCGAATGCACGCCCTTCCTGATGAGATAGGCCGGCGGCTGCATGTTCACCACCTCGGCCCCGCCCGGATAGCCGACCGGCCCGGCGCCGCGCATGAACAGGATGGTGTGCTCGTCTATGCCCTCGGCGGGATCGTCAATGCGCGCGTGATAGTCTTCCGGCCCGTCGAAGACGGCCGCCCTGCCCTCGAAGGCGTCGGGATCGTCCGGGTTGGAAAGATAGCGGTCACGGAACTCCCCGGAGATCACGCTGGTCTTCATGATGGCCGAGTCGAACAGATTGCCCTTGAGATTGATGAAGCCGGCTTCCCTGACCAGCGGGTCGGCCACCGGGCGGATGACCTTGCCGTCGAGATTCTCCGCGCCGGCGCAGTTCTCGCCCATCGTCCTGCCGTTGACGGTCAGCGCGTCGGGATGCGGCAGCAGGCCGGCCTTCATCAGCTCGGCCACCACCGCCGGCACGCCGCCGGCATGGTGGTAGTCCTCGCCCAGATATTCGCCGGCCGGCTGCAGATTGACCAGCAGCGGCACGTGATGGCCGACCGCCTGCCAGTCGTCGTTGGTGAGCGGCACGCCGAGATGGCGGGCGATGGCGTTGAGATGGATCGGCGCGTTGGTGGAGCCGCCGATCGCGGAGTTGACGACGATGGCGTTCTCGAACGCCTGGCGCGTCATGATGTCGGACGGCTTCAGGTCCTCGTGCACCATCTCCACGATGCGCCGGCCGGTCTCGTAGGAGATCTGCCCGCGCTCGCGGTAGGGCGCGGGAATGGCGGCGGAGCCGGGAAGCTGCATGCCCAGCGCCTCGGCCAGGCTGTTCATGGTGGTGGCGGTGCCCATGGTGTTGCAGTAGCCCACCGAGGGCGCCGAGGAGGCGACGATGTCCATGAACTCGTCATAGCCGATCTCGCCGGCCGCCAGCCGCTGGCGCGAGTCCCACACGATGGTGCCGGAACCCGTGCGCTTGCCCCTGTGCCAGCCGTTCAGCATCGGCCCGACCGACAGCGCGATGGCCGGAATGTTGACGGTGGCGGCCGCCATCAGGAGCGCCGGCGTGGTCTTGTCGCAGCCGATGGTCAGCACAACGCCGTCGATCGGGTAGCCGTAGAGCACCTCCACCAGCGACAGATAGGCCAGGTTGCGGTCCAGCGAGGCGGTGGGGCGCTTGCCGGTTTCCTGGATCGGATGGCAGGGGAATTCGAAGGGGATGCCGCCGGCAGCCTCGATGCCGGCGCGGATGCGCTTGGCGAGTTCCAGATGATGGCGGTTGCAGGGCGACAGATCCGACCCGGTCTGGGCGATGCCGATCAGCGGCTTGCCCGACTGAAGCTCGGCGCGGGTCAGGCCGAAATTCAGGTATCGCTCCAGATAAAGCGCCGTCATGCCCGGATTGCCCGGATTGTCGAACCATTCCTGCGAGCGGAATCTTGTCTTGCGGGTCGGCGCGCCTGCCATCGGTAGTCTCCGTATTTGTAAGACAAATGGTTATGGCAACCATGGGGCAGAGGCAAGTGGCCGCAGGGTCGCAGCCGCGCTTCGCGGCCATGCACCCCGGACTTTGGTGCGATGGACAGAAGGCATCGTGCAGGCTACGCCTTGTCGGGTCTGAAAGGGAGGTCTTTCTCATGGCCCTGGTCATCGAAGGCGAGGAACGCATCGCAGCGCCCATCGACAAAGTGTGGGCGGCGCTGAACGATCCGGAAGTTCTGAAGGAGAGCATTCCCGGCTGCGAGAGCCTGGAAAAGAAGTCCGATACCGAACTGGCGGCCACTGTGGTGCTCAAGATCGGGCCGATCAAGGCGACCTTCCAGGGGGAAGTCACGCTGTTGAACCTCAACCCGCCGCATTCCTATACCATCCAGGGCGAGGGCAAGGGCGGCATCGCCGGCTTCGCCAAGGGCGGCGCCGACGTGACGCTGAGCGCGGACGGCGCGGACACCACGGTGCTCAAATATGCCGCCAAGGCCGATGTCGGCGGCAAGATCGCCCAACTCGGCAGCCGGCTGATCGATTCCACCTCGCGCAAGCTGGCTGGACAATTCTTTTCCACCTTCGGCGAGAAGGTCGGGGGAACGCAGCCCGCCCCTTCCTCCTGAGGCGAGCTGAGGCGGGATTGCCGCGGGCGGGTTCCTACTCGAACACGATCGACGGCACGGCGCCGTCCGCGGCCGCCTTCTCCTCCTGCAGCCGCTCCCACACCCTGGCGGCGATGGCGCGGTAGGTCTTCGCCTCCGCGCCCTCCGGCTTGGCCGCCACCACGGGGCGGCCCTCGTCGGAGCTCTCGCGGATGCCCATCTCCAGCGGCACCTCGCCCAGGAAGGCCACGCCCAGACGCTCGGCTTCCTGCCGGGCGCCGCCATGGCCGAAGATGTCGTAGCGCTTGCCGGTGTCGGGAGCGATGAAATAGCTCATGTTCTCCACGATGCCGATGACCGGCACGTCGACCTTGCGGAACATGTTCAGCCCCTTGCGGGCGTCGATCAGGGCCAGATCCTGCGGCGTGGAGACGATGACGGCGCCGGCCAGCGGCACCTGCTGGGCCATGGTGAGCTGGGCGTCGCCGGTGCCGGGCGGCATGTCCACGACCAGAACGTCGAGCGGGCCCCAGTCCACCTCGCGCAGCATCTGCGTCAGCGCCGAGACCACCATCGGCCCGCGCCAGATCATCGGCGTCTCCTCGTCGACGAGGAAGCCCATGGACATGACCTTGAGGCCGTAGTTCTGCATCGGCTTCAGCATCTTGCCGTCGGCGCTCTCGGGCCGGCCGCGGATGCCGAGCAGGCGCGGCATGGAGGGGCCGTATATGTCGGCGTCGAGCACGCCGACCTTGAGGCCGTTGGCGGCGAGCCCCAGCGCGATGTTGACGGCGGTGGTGGACTTGCCGACGCCGCCCTTGCCGGAGGCCACCGCCACGATCGCCTCGATGCCCGGCACGCCGCGCTTTGCAGCGGTGCGCGAGGCCGGCGCCGGGGCGTTATGCGCCGGGCGGGCGGAATGCGCCGGGTGGGTGGAATGCGCCGGGTGGGTGGAATGCGGTTGAGCCGCGGGCCGCTGGGGCGGCAGGGCCGGGCGTGGCGGCGGGGCGCTTTCCATGCCGCCGCCCTTCTTCTCCGCCGTCAGCGCCACCATGACATTGG
>DAOKZN010000311.1:0-3429 GCA_035325625.1 Mesorhizobium sp.
GTTCACATGGTCGAGGTGGACGCTGTAGAAGCGCAGCGGCCCCAGCGGCGTGACGACCAGCCCTTCGAGCGCCGCGCGCTGCAGGTTGGCGCGGTCGTAGGTGCGGCTGCGGGGCAGCAGCAGGTTGCGGCAGGAGACGATGGGCCAGCGCGACAGGAGCATGTTGCCGAACTGGAAGCGCAGCTCGGCGTTGCCGGCCTGCGGGGCCAGCGCGCCGAAGTCGATGTCCATGGCCGCGCCGTAGACATGCCGATGCTGCGGCAGCAGGCCGCAAAGCCCGGCCACCATGTCGACGCCGCCATTTGTGGGATAGTTGCGGGTCACCTCCTGCAGGGCGATGATGTCGGCGTCGGCCACGGCCGCCGCGATGCGCTCCAGCCCCAGTTCGCCGTCGCGGCCGATGCCGTATTGAACGTTGTAGGTGACCAGTTTCACGACGATACCCCTGCCCTTCCGGCCGAATCGGCCGCATCCGCTCTCGCGCTCGGCCGAACCATAGGTTAGGGAAGACGCGTTCGTGAAACCCAATAGCAGCCGCAACGTCACATTCCGATGAAATTCCTCGATCAGGCCAAGGTCTATATCCGCTCCGGCGACGGGGGCGCCGGCGCGGTGTCGTTCCGGCGCGAAAAGTTCATCGAGTTCGGCGGCCCGGACGGCGGCGACGGCGGCCGCGGAGGCGATGTCTGGGTCGAGGCCGTGGACGGGCTCAACACGCTGATCGACTATCGCTACCAGCAGCATTTCAAGGCCAAGACCGGCATCCACGGCATGGGCCGCAACCGCACCGGCGCCAAGGGCGCCGACGTGGTGCTGAAAGTGCCGGCCGGCACGCAGGTGCTGGCGGAAGACAACGAGACGCTGATCTGCGACCTGACCGAGGTCGGCCAGCGTTTCCTGCTGGCCAAGGGCGGCAATGGCGGCTTCGGCAACCAGCATTTCAAGACGTCCACCAACCAGGCGCCGCGCCGGGCCAATCCCGGCCTGCCCGGGCAGGAGCTGACCATCTGGCTGCGGCTCAAGCTGATCGCCGATGCCGGGCTGGTCGGCCTGCCCAATGCCGGCAAGTCCACCTTCCTGGCGGCGGTGACGGCGGCCAAGCCCAAGATCGCCGACTATCCCTTCACCACGCTGTATCCGGGCCTCGGCGTCGCCCGCATCGACGCGCGCGAATTCGTCATCGCCGACATTCCGGGCCTGATCGAAGGCGCGCATGAGGGCGTCGGCATCGGCGACCGCTTCCTCGGCCATGTCGAGCGCACGCGGGTGCTGCTGCATCTGGTCTCGGCGCAGGAGGAGGACACGGCCGCGGCATACGGAACCGTGCGCGGCGAACTGGAAGCCTATGGCCACGGGCTGGCGGAAAAGCCGGAGGTCGTGGCGCTCAGCCAGGTCGACACGCTGGACGACAAGGCCCGCAAGGAGAAGGCCGCCGCCTTGAAGAAGGCCTGCGGCACCGCGCCCGTGCTGCTTTCCGCGGTCACCGGCGAAGGGGTCGAGGCATGCCTGCGCGCGTTGATCGCCGTGGTGGAGGAGGCGCGCCGGCAGGCTTCGGACGACACCGCGACGGATGAGCGGTGGAAGACATGACCATGACTTCTGCCGACGGCATCGCGCAGGGCGTCGCCCCCCTCCCCCTCAAGAACTACCGCCGCATCGCGGTGAAGATCGGCTCGGCGCTGCTGGTCGACCGCACGCGCGGCCTGAAGCGCGAATGGCTGCAATCGCTGGCCGACGACATCGGCGCGCTGGCGGCCGAAGGGGCCGAGATCCTCGTCGTGTCGTCGGGCGCCATCGCGCTCGGCCGCACCATCCTCGGCCTCGGCCGCAAGGCGCTGAAGCTGGAGGAGAGCCAGGCGGCGGCGGCGGTCGGCCAGATCGCGCTGGCCGGCGCCTGGGCCGAGGCGCTGGCCCGGCACGGGCTGAAGTCCGGGCAGATCCTGCTCACCCTCGGCGACACCGAGGAGCGCCGCCGCTATCTCAACGCGCGCGCCACCATCTCCACCCTGCTCAAGATGCAGGCGGTGCCGGTCATCAACGAGAACGACACGGTGGCCACTTCCGAGATCCGCTACGGCGACAACGACCGGCTGGCGGCGCGCGTCGCCACCATGATGGGCGCGGACCTGCTGGTGCTCTTGTCCGACATTGACGGGCTCTACACCGCCCCGCCGGCGCGCGACCCGGCGGCGCGCTTCATTCCGCTGGTGGAGCGGATCACGCCGGACATCGAGGCGATGGCGGGCGCAGCGGCTTCCGAGCTGTCGCGCGGCGGCATGCGCACCAAGCTCGACGCCGGCAAGATCGCCACCGCGGCGGGCACGGCCATGGTCATCACCGCCGGCACGCGGCTTTCGCCGCTCAGGGCGGTCGAGCGCGGCGAGCGCTTCACCCTGTTCAGGCCCAGCGCCCATCCGGTCAAGGGCTACAAGACCTGGATCGCCGGCCAGTTGGAGCCGGGCGGGCGGCTGACCGTCGATGCCGGCGCGGTGGGCGCGCTGATGTCGGGCAAGTCGCTGCTGCCGGCCGGCGTGAGGCAGGTCGCCGGCAATTTCTCGCGCGGCGACACGGTGGCGATCCTGTCGCCCGAGGGACGCGAGATCGCGCGAGGGCTGGTTGCCTACGACGCCGCCGATGCCGTAAGGATCGCGGGGCTGAAGACCGCCGAGATCGAGGCGGTGCTGGGCTACGAAGCGCGCTCGGCCATGATCCACCGCGACGACCTCGTGGTGAGCCATGCCGGCATGCAAGGCGGAGGTTGAGCCATGCTGAAGCTGCACGACAAGGCGATGGACGACAAGGCGATGAGCGACACGGCCGCACTGATGGCCGGGATCGGCCGCCGGGCGCGGGCCGCGGCGCGGCCGCTGGCCGTCGCCTCCACCGAGACCAAGAACGCTGCGCTGAACGCCATGGCCGACGCCATCCTGGCCAGCGAGAAGAACATCCTCGACGCCAATGCCGTCGACCTCGCCAACGGCAGGGAAGCCGGCCTGTCGGCCGCCATGATGGACCGCCTCGCGCTCGATGCCGGCCGCATCCGCGCCGTGGCCGAAGGGGTCCGCGCCATCGCCGCCCTGCCCGACCCCGTGGGCACTATCATCGCCGAATGGGACCGGCCGAACGGCCTGCATATCGAACGCGTGCGCACGCCGCTGGGCGTCGTCGGCGTCATCTACGAGAGCCGACCCAACGTGACGGCAGACGCGGGCGCGCTGTGCCTCAAGGCCGGCAATGCGGTGATCCTGCGCGGCGGCTCGGATTCCATCAATTCCTCGACGGCGATCCATGCCTGCCTGACGGAAGGGCTGAAGGCGGCGGGCCTGCCCGAGGACGCCATCCAGCTCGTGCCGACCACCGACCGCGCCGCCGTCGGCGAGATGCTGAAAGGGCTTTCCGGCAATCTCGACGTCATCGTGCCGCGCGGCG
>DAOKZN010000312.1:0-3428 GCA_035325625.1 Mesorhizobium sp.
CCAGATAGTTGCCCGGATTGACCGACAGCGTGGAATCGTCCACCGGCGCGCCGTCCGAGATCATCATCAGGATCTTGCGCTGCTCGGGCCGGGCGATCAGGCGCTGATGCGCCCAAAGCAGCGCCTCGCCGTCGATGTTCTCCTTCAGCAGCCCCTCGCGCATCATCAGGCCGAGATTGCGCCGGGCCCGCCGCCACGGCGCGTCGGCCGACTTGTAGATGATGTGGCGCAGGTCGTTGAGGCGGCCCGGATTTGGCGGCTTGCCGTCCTTCAGCCACTTCTCGCGCGCCTGCCCGCCCTTCCAGGCGCGGGTGGTGAAGCCGAGGATCTCCACCGAGACGCCGCAGCGCTCCAGCGTGCGGGCGAGAATGTCGGCGCAGGTCGCCGCCACGGTGATGGGGCGGCCGCGCATGGAGCCCGAATTGTCGAGCAGGAGGGTCACCACCGTGTCGCGGAACTTGGTGTCGCGCTCCTGCTTGAACGACAGCGGCTGCATGGGGTCGATGACGACGCGCACCAGGCGGGCGGGGTCGAGATAGCCCTCCTCCAGGTCGAAGTCCCAGGAGCGGTTCTGCTGCGCCATCAGCCGGCGCTGGAGGCGGTTGGCCAGCCGCCCGACCACGCCCTGCAGGTTGGCGAGCTGCTTGTCGAGGAAGGCGCGCAGCCGGTCGAGCTCTTCCTCGTCGCACAGGTCTTCCGCGCCCACCGTCTCGTCGAAGGCGGTGGTGTAGACCTTGTAGTCCACTTCCCTGGCCAGGTTGGCGAAGGGGTTGTCGTTGCGCTTGGCCTCGCCGGGCGTCTCGGCGTCGGCGTCCTCCTCGTCGGAAATGTCCTCGGAGGTGGCGTCGGCGGCTTCCGACTCGGCCTGGTCCTGGTCGTCGTCGGAGGCCTCTGCATCCTCCGGCTGGGCCCTGTCGGAACCGGAATCGTCCTCGCCGCCGTCCTCGCTCTGCTCCTCGCCCTGCGGCTGGTCCTCGTCTTCCTGGGTTTCGTCGTTGTCCTGGTCGTCGCCGAGTTCCTCGGCCATGTCCATGGAGGCCAGCATGTCGCGCACGACGCGGGCGAAGGCGTTCTGGTCGGTCAGGTTCTCGGCCAGGTGCGAAAGCCCTTCCCCGGCCTTGTCCTCGATGAAGGGGCGCCACAGCTCGACCAGCTTCTCGCCGCTCCTGGGGGCCGGGCGGCCGGTCAGCTTCTCGCGCACCATCAGCGCCAGCGCGTCTTCCAGCGGGGCGTCCTCCCGGTCGCGAACCTCGGCCAGGTTGGCGCGGGCATATTTGTCCTCCAGCATCGAGCCGATATTGTCGGCGATGCCGGTCATGGCGCGCGAGCCGATCGCCTCGACGCGCGCCTGCTCCAGGGCGTCGAACACGGCACGCGCCTGCTTGCCCTCCGGCGCCAGCCTGGCATGGATGCGCATGTCGTGGCAGGCCCGCCTGAGCGCCAGGGAATCGCCGATGCCGCGGGTGATCGCCACGTCGTCCTTCGTGGCCTTCTTCGGCAGTTCGGGCAGGCGGGCGCGGCTGCCGGCCAGCGCCGGCTTGTCCTTGGCGAAGCCGACCTCCAGCTCCTTGTCGCCGGAGATGGCACGCATGGCGACCGTCAACGCACGCTTGAAGCTGTCGGCTTCCGAGCCTGATTTCGATCTGTTGCGTGTGTTGTCGCCGGGACCTGCCATGATGCCTGCCCGTCAGCGCGAACGCCCGTCCACCTGATGCGGCCGGAGCGCATCGAGGTCGACGCCGTCAAGGCAGCGCACGTTCACCGCCACCATCTTCGTGCCGTCCGGCATCGATCCGCGCGCGAAGGATTCCATGCCGCAGGCGGTGCAGAACAGGTGCTCGATGGTTCTGGAGTTGAAGCGATAGTCGGTCAGGTCCTGCACGCCGTCGCCCAGCGCGAAGTTCTCGGCCGGGGTGAAGGCAAGGATGCTGCCCCGCTTGGCGCAATAGGAGCAATTGCAGGTGATGGGGCTGGACAGGTCGATCTCGACGTCAAAGCGAACCTTCCCGCAATGGCAGCCGCCCTGATAGCGCACGCTTTTCTCCCGATCAGCCGAGAACGACGTTGGCCGCGCTCTCCGGCAGGTCCTCGCCGAAGGCGCGCTGGTAGAACTCGGCCACCAGCGGGCGCTCCAGCTCGTCGCACTTGTTGAGGAAGGTCAGCCGGAAAGCCATGCCGACATCGCCGAATATCTCGGCGTTCTCGGCCCAGGTGATGACCGTGCGCGGGCTCATGACGGTGGACAGGTCGCCGTTGATGAAGGCCTGCCGGGTCATGTCGGCCACCCGCACCATCTTGTTGACGATCTCCTTGCCCTTGGCGTCGCGATAGTGCTTGGCCTTGGCGATCACGATCGCCACCTCGTTGTCGTGCGGCAGGTAGTTCAGCGTGGTGACGATCGACCAGCGGTCCATCTGGGCCTGGTTGATCTGCTGGGTGCCGTGGTAGAGGCCGGTGGTGTCGCCCAGGCCCACCGTGTTGGCGGTGGCGAACAGGCGGAAGGCCGGATGCGGGCGGATGACGCGGCTCTGGTCCAGCAGGGTGAGCCGGCCGGAGGATTCCAGCACGCGCTGGATGACGAACATCACGTCGGGGCGGCCGGCGTCGTACTCGTCGAAGCACAGCGCGATGTTGCGCTGGTAGGCCCAGGGCAGGATGCCGTCGCGGAATTCCGTCACCTGCTTGCCGTCCTTGACCACGATGGCGTCCTTGCCGACGAGGTCGATGCGGCTGACATGGCTGTCGAGGTTGACGCGCACGCACGGCCAGTTGAGGCGCGCCGCCACCTGCTCGATATGGGTGGACTTGCCGGTGCCGTGATAGCCCGACACCATGACGCGGCGGTTGTAGGCGAAGCCGGCCAGGATCGCCATCGTCGTGTGCTGGTCGAACAGATAGTCCGGGTCGATGTCCGGCACGTGCTCGGTGGCTACGGAATAGGCAGGCACGACCATCTTCGACTCGAAGCCGAAAGTGTCCTTCACCGACACTGTGGTGTCGGGCAGATTGGCGATATCGCGTTCGACCTTGTTCATGCGTCTCAACGTCTCCGGGACGAGGCGGGAGCCTCGCCTGCAATCGAAAGTATCCGGGGCGGTCTTTAAGACCTTTTCCAACCGGATGAAAGTTGGAAAAAAGCCCGGGTCAACGCCGGCTCAGCACAAACCGGCCTGCTTGAGCACCCGGTAGGCTTGCAGCACGTCGCGGAACCTGTCCTCCGAGCCCCTGTCGCCGCCATTCGCGTCGGGATGGTGGAGCTTCACCAGTTCCTTATAGCGCGCCTTGATGTCCTGGCCAGTCGCCTTCGCGTCAAGGCCAAGCGTTTCCAGCGCCTTGGCCTCAAGCGGCTTGGTCTTGCGCTCGCGCGGCGCCGCATGGCCGTCGCCGAACAGGTTGAAGGGGTCGCCCATGTTCCGGTAGTAGCCGGC
>DAOKZN010000313.1:0-3425 GCA_035325625.1 Mesorhizobium sp.
CTTGCGGATCAGCTGGTTGACGGTAGGCATTAAACCCTCTTGTCTCTCAATTTCGTGTCTCGAGCCCGGTCACGGGCGGCTTGCAAGCGCCATTTCCATACGCAAATTCGGGCCCCGAACCGCATCCTACGGTCTTGCCCGAACAATTGGCAGAGGAAGCGGAAGCCGCTTCATGCAAGCCGGAAATGTCTTCTTCGCTCGTAAAACGAACCCTGTTTGAGGCAAACTCCGTAGCGCGTCGCTTCGGAAAAGCCAGCCTCACATCGGCTCAGACGTCGCGGCTTCTACCCGCAACACCTCAAATCGTCAACCCCGCCACACCAAATATTGCCCCGCAACGCCGAGATGGCAGCCTTGCGCGGCGCGCATGCAAGAATGTTTCGCACTGCAGCATGCGGGCGGAAGAAACTGTCCCGCTTTCGGCTGTCGCCCCGCGTCCGTTCGTGCGAAAAGGCAGGTCAGCGAAATATGATCCCCTCGCCCGGAGGAATCAAGTCCGAGGAAGAGGAATCACGCCGGGGAATCAGCTCATGAATGAAGCCGTGAACGACAATGACGAGATGCGGCCCGTCACAATCATCACCGGCCGGGTCTGGCGCCGGAAGGGCGGAAAGCCGGAAGGCGTGCACCTGATGCTCGTCGCTCCCGACGACGATTCCGCCGTGCGGCGTGCCCTGGAAGCGCTTGCGGCGGAAGGCTATGCCGAGGCCGAACTGGACCAGATCGGCGACATGGACGGCGCGCCGGACGAGGAACCGCACCTGTCTGCCTGGCAGGGAGCGCTGGAAGGCGAGGTCTCGATCGTGACCTTCGAGGAACCTGCGTGATGGCGGAGCTCATCGGCATCGGGATCGTCGGCGTGGGCAAGATCGTGCGCGACCAGCACCTGCCGGCATTGGCCGCCGACCCGGGCTACCGGCTCGTCGCGGCCGCCAGCCGCCACGGCAAGGTCGACGGCATTCCCAACTTCGCGACCATCGAGGCGATGCTGGAGGCCGTGCCGGGCCTCGACGCGGTCTGTCTGTGCATGCCGCCGCAGTTCCGCTACGACGCCGCGCGCGCGGCCCTGGCAGCCGGCAAGCATGTCTTTCTCGAAAAGCCGCCGGGAGCCACCGTCAGCGAGGTGGAGCACCTGAAGGCGCTGGCGGCGGAAAAGGGCCTGTCGCTGTTCGCAAGCTGGCATTCGCGCTACGCCCCGGCCGTGGAGGCTGCGCGCACCTTCCTCGCCTCCGCCCGCCTCAGGTCGGCTGCGATCGACTGGAAGGAGGACGTGCGCCGCTGGCACCCGAACCAGGACTGGATATGGATGCCGGGCGGCTTCGGTGTATTCGATCCCGGCATCAACGCGCTGTCCATCGCGACATATATCTTTCCGGCCATGCGAATCGTCTCGGCCGAACTCGACTTCCCTGGGAATCGCGAAGCGCCCATTGCCGCGCATGTTGCCTTCCGCACCGCGGACGGGACCGCCGTGCGGATGGAACTGGACTGGCGGCAGACCGGACCGCAGAGCTGGGACATCGCCGCAGAGACCGACAGGGGCTCGATGCTGCTTTCCGGCGGCGGCGCCAGGCTCGCGATAGACGGCAAGGTCGTGCACGAGGAAAGGGAAGCCGAATATCCGGCACTCTACCGGCGCTTCGCCGAACTGGTGCGGGAAGGCCGGTCGGATGCCGACCTGGCGCCGTTGCAGCATGTGGCGGACGCTTTCATGCTGGGCAGGCGCAACGTGGTGGAGGCCTTCCACGATTGATACCGGCTGACAAGATGGCCGCCGCGGCAAACGTTCATCGGCCACTTCGGAGCAAAGGCGACCGGAGCTATTCCACAATGGCTATCGCAAAGCCGTCGTAGCCTTTGGCGCCGACAGTCTGGACAGCCGTGCCGTCCAGACGGTCATGGCCGCCGATGAAGGAGAAAGCGGCTCGCGCGCCCTCGACATTGGCGTCGCTGCCGTCCGTGTTCAGCACGGCACCGTCGCGGATGACGTTGTCGCAGACGATGACCGTGCCCGGACGGGAGAGCTTCATCGCCCACTCCAGATAATTCGGGTTGTTCGGCTTGTCGGCATCGATGAAGACGAAGTCGAACGGCCCCGCCCCTTCAGCGTGCAAGGCCGAAAGCGACGCCAGCGCCGGTCCGACAAGTTGCTCGACACGGTCGCCGAGCCCCGCCCGCCCGATGTTTGAACGGGCAACCGCGGCATGGTGCGGATCGATTTCCAGTGTCACCACCTTGCCGTCCGCCGGAACCGCCCGCGCCAGCCAGATGGTCGAATAGCCGCCGAGCGTACCGATCTCCAGCACCTTTTTCGCGCCGCTCATGCGCGCGAGCAGGTGAAGCAGCTTGCCCTGCGCGGCCGAGACATCGATTGCCGGCAGGCCTTCCCTGCGGTTGGCAGCGAGCACGGCATCCAGCGCCTCGTCGGGCTCGAACAGCGAGCCCACGATGTAGTCGTCCACGGCGCTCCATTTCCTGCTGCTCATCTCTTTGTCCTTTCGTGGTGTTCCAGACAGCAAAAAGGGGCCACGTGGGCCCCTTTTCAAGTCTTCGATCCCACGCCGCACCTACTGCGCGGCGGTGACCATGTCGGTCAGCATCGGCTCGGCCGTTTCCGCGCCGGAGGCCTTGCGGCGCTCGTCGAGGATCAGCTCGTCGCGATGCGAGGCGATGCGCCGGATCTGGCTCATCTGGCCGCCCGTGCCAGCCGGGATGAGGCGGCCGACGATGACGTTCTCCTTCAGGCCCTGCAGCATGTCGGCCTTGCCGGCGACGGCAGCTTCGGTGAGCACGCGGGTCGTCTCCTGGAAGGAGGCGGCCGAGATGAAGGACGGCGTCTGCAGGCTCGCCTTGGTGATGCCGAGCAGGACCGGCTGGCCCGCGGCCGGCTTCTTGCCTTCCTCGATCAGGCGGTCGTTGATCTCGTCCAGCTCGATCACGTCGACATGGTCGCCCGGAATGTAGGTCGAGTCGCCCTGCTCGGTGATCTCCACCTTCTGCAGCATCTGGCGCACGATCACCTCGATGTGCTTGTCGTTGATCGACACGCCCTGCAGCCGGTAGACCTCCTGGATCTCGTTGACGAGGTAGGAAGCCAGAGCTTCCACGCCCTTGATCGCCAGGATGTCGTGCGGCGCCGGGTTGCCGTCGAGGATGTAGTCGCCCTTCTCGATGACGTCGCCGTCCTGGAGGTGGAACGGCTTGCCCTTCGGGATCAGGTACTCCACCGGCTCCAGCGTCGAGTCATGCGGCTCGATGACGATGCGGCGCTTGTTCTTGTAGTCGCGGCCGAAGCGCACCGTGCCGTCGATCTCGGCGATGATGGCATGGTCCTTCGGACGACGGGCCTCGAACAGTTCAGCAACGCGCGGCAGACCGCCGGTGATGTCCTTGGTCTTGGCGCTTTCCATCGGGATACGCGCCAG
>DAOKZN010000314.1:0-3425 GCA_035325625.1 Mesorhizobium sp.
GACGCATCATGGGCGGTTACTCGCGGGCAATGGCAAGAAATGAATCATGCGCCGCAACAATGCACGGCGCATGACATAGATAACCGCGAAATTGCCGCCGTGAAAGTGCGGCAACTTCAGAACCTTAGTAGTCGTCGCTCTTTTCCGGCGGAACCAGGCCCTCGATGCCGGCCAGCAGATCCTCTTCCGACATGCGGTCGAAGGCGATGTTGTCCTCGCGCTCGTCCGCCTCGGCACCCACGGCGGCGGCGCTCTGGTCGACGATTGCCTCGGCCTCGGGCGCCTCGGGCTCGTCCACCTCGACATGCTTCTGCAGCGAATGGATCAGATCTTCCTTGAGGTCGCCGGGCGACAGCGTCTCGTCGGCGATCTCGCGCAGCGCCACGACCGGGTTCTTGTCGTTGTCGCGCGGCACGGTGATCGGCGCGCCCTGGCTGATCTGGCGGGCGCGATGGCCGGCCAGCAGCACCAGCTCGAAGCGGTTGTCGACCTTGTCGATGCAGTCTTCAACGGTTACGCGGGCCATTCAATGCCCCTTTCGTGCTCTTGATATGATGGGAAACCGGCGCGCTCCATAACCCGAAGCCCGCCGAAACTCAAGCTTTTCGACAAACCTCCCTCCCGCCTGCCGGCGGGATCGAGGCCTGCGCCAATCACAATCTCTTGCATGTCCGGCCGGCATGTTAGAATGCCTTGATCCCGACGTTATTGCTCTCCAGTTAAGTACAGAACGGTTCGTTTGCAACCTGGGGCGGTTGCAGTGCGCATTACCGGCAAAGACATTTCAAAAAAGGAACTTTTCATGTTCGATCCGCGCGAGAAGATCGCTCTTTTCATCGACGGCGCCAATCTCTACGCCACATCCCGGTCCCTGGGCTTCGACATCGACTACCGCAAGCTGCTGGCGAGCTTCCAGAAGCGCGCCTATCTGCTGCGCGCCTACTATTACACCGCGCTGGTGGAAGATCAGGAATATTCCTCGATCCGGCCGCTGATCGACTGGCTCGACTATAACGGCTTCAAGGTGGTGACCAAGCCGGCCAAGGAGTTCACCGACGCCAGCGGCCGCCGCAAGATCAAGGGCAACATGGACATAGAGCTGACCGTGGACGCGCTGGAGCTTGCCGACGTGGTCGACCACTATGTCATCTTCTCCGGCGACGGCGACTTCCGCACGCTGGTGGAAGCGCTGCAGCGGCGGGGCCGCAAGGTCTCGGTCGTCTCGACGATGGCCTCGCAGCCGCCGATGATCTCCGACGACCTGCGCCGGCAGGCCGACCACTTCATCGACCTGATGACGCTGAAGGCCGAGGTGGGGCGCGACCCGTCCGAGCGGCCGGCGCGAAGGCCCGATCCCGTCGATACGGACGAGGACGAGCTTTGACGGCCGGGGCGGCCGTCGCCGCTCCGCCAGAACCCGACAGGGATTGCCCGCTTTGCCCCCGCCTGCACGATTTCCTCGCCGAATGGCGGGGGCGTGAGCCGTCCTGGTTCAACGCGCCCGTGCCGGCCTTCCTGCCGGCGGAGGGCGAGGATACGGTGGAGCTGCTGATCGTCGGGCTGGCGCCCGGCCTGCGTGGCGCCAACCGCACCGGGCGGCCCTTCACCGGCGACTATGCGGGCGAGCTGCTCTATTCCACGCTGATCCGCTTCGGCATGGCGCGAGGGCAGTTCAAGGCGCGGCCGGACGACGGGCTGCAGCTTGTGCGAACCGCGATCGTCAACGCGGTGCGCTGCGTGCCGCCGCAGAACAAGCCGACGCCGGCGGAAATCGCGACCTGCCGCACCTTCCTCGTGCCCACCATCGCGCGGTTCCCGAACCTGCGCGCGGTGCTGGCGCTCGGCGCCGTCGCGCACCAGTCCACCGTGCGGGCGCTGGGCCAGCGCATGGCGGCATTCCCCTTCAAGCACGGCAGCCGGCAGGAAGCGGGCGCGCTGACGCTTTTCTCCAGCTATCACTGCTCGCGCTACAACACCAATACGGGCGTGCTGACCGAGCAGATGTTCGTACGCGTGTTCGAGGAGATAGCGGATTTTCTCCGCGTCCCGCAGGCCACATAGCGCGCCTGCCAAAATGCCGCGCCCCCGTCCGGCTTGATCCACATCAACATGCGCCGGGCCGGCTCCACTAGATTCTCTCTCGCGATTGGCAATGCCCCAGCACTGACCGGGGTGGAGCAGAAGAGAGAGGTGGATCATGGCATGCAATCTTCGTTCCCTTCTGGCCGCGTCGGTGGCGGCCGCCTGCCTGGCCGGAACGGCGCAGGCCGATGAATTGCGCGACAGGGCGCTGGAAATGTTCAAGCCGGTGCCGTCGACCGTTCCGGCCGTGCGGGGAAATCCGATCACGTCGGAAAAGATCGTCCTGGGCAAGGCGCTGTTCTTCGATCCGCGCATGTCGGCATCGGGCGTGTTCTCGTGCAATTCCTGTCATAATCTGGCGACGGGCGGCGACGACAACCTCGAAACCTCCATCGGCCACGGCTGGCAGAAGGGCCCGCGCAACGCGCCGACCGCGCTGAACGCGGTGTTCAACGAGGCCCAGTTCTGGGACGGCCGCGCAGAGGACCTGAAGGCGCAGGCCAAGGGCCCGGTGCAGGCAGGCGTCGAGATGGCCAACACGCCCACCAATGTCGTGGCCACGCTGAACTCGATGCCGCAATATGTCGACTGGTTCAAGGCGGCCTTCCCCGAGGAGAGCGAGCCGGTGACGTTCGACAATTTCGCCAAGGCGATCGAGGCGTTCGAGGCGACGCTGATCACGCCGGCGCCGTTCGATTCCTACCTGAACGGCGACGACGCGGCGCTGAGCGAGGTGCAGAAGACCGGGCTCGACCTGTTCATCGACAAGGGCTGCGCCTCCTGCCACAGCGGCATCAATGTCGGCGGCAACGGCTACTATCCGTTCGGGCTGGTGCAGAAGCCGGGGGCCGACGTGCTGCCGGAAGGCGACAAGGGGCGCTTCGCGGTGACGGCGACCGCCGACGATTCCTACGTGTTCCGCGCCGCGCCGCTGCGCAACGTGGCGGTAACCGCGCCCTACTTCCACTCCGGCAAGGTGTGGGACCTGAAGGAGGCGGTGACGATCATGGGCGAGGCCCAGCTCGGCGAGGAATTGAACGAGCAGGAGGTGGTGGCGATCGTGGCCTTCCTCGGCTCGCTCACCGGCAAGGTGCCGGAGGTGACCTACCCGATCCTGCCGGCCGAGACGGCGACCACGCCGCGGCCGACGGGAGAGGTGATTACCAAGTAGGCAGTAGGGCAGTAGGGCAGTAGGGCAGTAGGGCAGTAGGGAAAGGATCAACGGGGGCGCGGCGCGCGGCAATGCGTTTTCCCGGCTCGCGGCGACATACCGCCCTGCCCCTTATTCCCCCTGCTCCCCTGCCCTCAGCCCCGCTCCTTGAGCAGGCGGCCCTTCTCGCGGT
>DAOKZN010000315.1:0-3389 GCA_035325625.1 Mesorhizobium sp.
CCGCCCGAGGCGATCACCGGCGCGCGCACGGCGTCGGCCACCGCACGCGTCAGCGCGATGTCGTAGCCCGCCTTGGTGCCGTCGCGGTCCATGGAGGTGAGCAGGATCTCGCCCGCGCCGAGCTCCACCACGCGCCGGGCGAACTCCACGGCGTCGATGCCGGTCTTCTCGCGCCCGCCATGGGTGAAGATCTCCCAGCGGTCGGCCTCGCCGGCCTGCGAGACCTTCTTGGCGTCGATGGCCACCACGATGCACTGGTCGCCGAACTTGTCGGCCGCCTCGGCCACGAAATCGGGGTTCTTCACCGCCGCCGTGTTGATCGACACCTTGTCGGCGCCGGCCAGAAGCAGCTTGCGGATGTCGGAAACCTGGCGCACGCCGCCGCCGACCGTCAGCGGCATGAAGCATTGCTCGGCGGTGCGGGCCACCACGTCGAAGATGGTCTCGCGGTTGTCGGAGGAGGCGGTGATGTCGAGGAAGCACAATTCGTCGGCGCCGGCCGCGTCATAGGCGCGCGCGGCCTCCACCGGATCGCCGGCATCGACCAGATCGACGAAGTTGACGCCCTTGACGACGCGGCCGTCCTTGACGTCGAGGCAGGGAATGACGCGGGCTTTCAGGGTCAATTGCAGCTTCTTTTATTGAGGTGGGGGAGGGGGATGGCGGCGGCGTCAGTGCCGGGCAATGCCGGCATAGAGATCGGCGAGGTCGAGGCTGATGCCGAGGTGATCGAGACCGAGCGCAGATTGCGAGGCGTCGATCATCTCCGGCCCGGTCCAGGCGTCGTCCGCACCGCGGGTCCACAGCCACACGCGAACCTCGTCCTGCGCCAGCACCAGATAGTGCCGGAGCGAGGCAAGCGAAAGGTAGTCCGCCGCCTTCGGCCCGAAATCGTCGGCCATTGTGGACGGAGACAGGATTTCGGCGATCAGCAGTGGCGAGGACGTGGCCAGTTCCTTGCCGTCCGCCCCCGCCCGCTCGACCAGCACGTCCGGAAACCGGACGCCGTCCGGCGTCCGGACGCCGAAATCGGCAGAGCCGATGTCGTAGTCCTTGAGCCCCAGCCCCGCCACCAGTTGCTGGGTGAGCCGGCTCGCCAGGCGCCAATGGTTCCTGGTGACGTTGATCATCATCTCGACCACCCTCCCGTGCACGAATTCGCGCTTGCCCTCGCGCCCCTCGTTCCAGCGCAGGAATTCGTCCGCCGTGGTCGGATATTTCGTCTGCAGGTTCATGAATTCAATCTAGCATGCCGGGCGGCGGTTTTGAAACGCCGTTGAGGATCGCCAGGGCCTCGGCCGGGTCGATGCGCCCGTCATAGAGCGCGCGGCCGGAGATGGCGCCTTCCAGCTTCTGCGCGTCGGGCATGGTCATGCGCACGATGTCGGCGATGGAGGCGAGCCCGCCGGAGGCGATGACCGGAATGGACACCGCCTCGGCGAGGTCGATGGTGGATTCCCAGTTGATGCCGGAAAGCACGCCGTCGCGGTCGATGTCGGTGTAGATGATGGCCGCCACGCCGGCGCCCTCGAACTTCTTCGCCAGCTCGGTCACGCCCAGCTCCGAGGCCTCGGCCCAGCCCTCCACCGCCACCTTGCCGCCCCGGGCGTCGATGCCGACGGCGATCCTGCCGGGGAAGAGCCTGCAGGCCTGCCTGACCAGTTCGGGGTCGCGCACCGCCACGGTTCCCAGGATGACGCGCGCCAGCCCCTTGTCGAGCCAGCCTTCGATATGGGCGAGCGTGCGGATGCCGCCGCCGAGCTGCACGGGGTTGCCCGTCGCCTTGAGGATGGCCTCGACCGCGGCGCCGTTGACGCTCTGGCCCTCGAACGCGCCGTTGAGATCCACCACGTGCAGCCAGGAAAAGCCCTGCTCCTCGAAGGCGCGCGCCTGCGCGGCGGGGTCCTCATTATAGACGGTGGCGGTGGCCATGTCGCCGAGCTTCAGGCGCACGCACCTGCCGTCCTTGAGGTCGATGGCGGGGAAAAGGATCATGGCTTCCACCTCAGGAAATTGGCGATGAGCGCCAGCCCGAGCGCCTGGCTCTTTTCGGGGTGGAACTGGGTGCCGGCGAGATTGTCCCTGGCCACCGCCGCCGTCACCGGCCCGCCATAGTCGGTCACGGCCAGCACCTCTTCCGGCCGGCGCGCGTCGAGATGGTAGGAATGGACGAAATAGGCGTGCAGGCCCTGCGGCCCGGTGGCGATGCCGGCAAACAGCGGATGGTCGCGCTTCAGTTCGATGGTGTTCCAGCCGATCTGCGGCACCTTCAGCGAAGGGTCGGCGGGCGTGATCTGCTTCACGTCGCCGGCGATCCAGCCGAAGCCTTGCGTCACGGTCTTTTCCAGCCCGCGCTCGGACATGAGCTGCATGCCCACGCAGATGCCGAGGAAGGGCCGGCCGCGTGCGATGGCGGCTTCCTCCACCGCCTCCCACATGCCCTCGACGGCGTGCAGGCCGGCGGCGCAGTCGGCATAGGCGCCGACGCCGGGCAGCACGATGCGGTCGGCGCCGCGCACGCGCCCGGCATCGGCCGTCAGCTCGATCCCGGCGGAAATGCCGGCCTCGCGGGCGGCGCGCTCGAAGGCTTTCGTGGCCGAGCGCAGATTGCCCGAGCCGTAGTCGATGATGGCGACGCGCATGGCGGTCCTGACCCTAGGTCTTTCTGGGAATGGGGGGCAAGCCGAGCGCGAGGCCCGTCTGCGAAGGCCGGGCGTGCGCGGGGTCGGGCACGATCGGTCGCGGTGCGGCGGCCTGGCGGGAAGGGGGCTCGGCCTCCAGCCCGTAGCGCAGCTCCGCCTCCTCGCGGTTGCCGGCCTGCACGACCCCCCATTCGCTCCAGCCGCGCCGCCGCAGCGCGGCGACCCGCAGCCCCTGGCCTTCCAGCCCGAACCACAGCGCGATCAAGAGCGAGGCCAGCGGGGCGGCCAGGCCGAAGCCGGCGGCCTCGCCGAGCAGAGAAAGCGCAAAGAGCAGGATGGCGGCCAGCGCGGCTTCCGCCCACAGCCCGTACCAGAGCAGCCACAGCGGCGGCACCAGGAAGGCGAGCCAGGAAAAACCGTCGCGCACGAGCACGGCCTGCTCCGTCGCGGGGGCGTCGCCGGGCGGTTGCATGACGACGTAGCCAGCCATGTTCAGCCCTTCAGCGAGCCCTTGGTGGAAGGCACGGCGTCCGGCTGGCGCGGGTCGAGCTCGGTCGCGGCGCGAAGGGCGCGCGCCACCGCCTTGAAGCAGGTCTCGGCGATGTGGTGGCTGTTGGCGCCGTAATGGTTGGTCACATGCAGCGTGATGCCGGCATGCTGCGAGAAGGCCTGGAAGAACTCGCGCACCAGCTCGGTGTCGAAGGTGCCGATCTTGGGCGCGGTGAAGGCGACGTTCCAGACCAGGAA
>DAOKZN010000316.1:0-3388 GCA_035325625.1 Mesorhizobium sp.
AGGGCAGGGCGATCCTCGGGCTGGCGCCGCACGAGCGCGTCGTCGGCTTCGTGCACATCGGCACCCATGAAGGCGCCGTGCCGGAGCGGCCGCGCCCGGACCCGGCCACGCTCTATGCCGACTATGCCGGCCCGTGGAAGGAATAGGGATCTAGATTTCGATTCCCGCGGCCTTCGCCCTGTCCAGCAGCCGCTGGGCGAGGCGCAGGTGCGGGCGGTCGTACATCTTGCCCTCGATGCCGACGACGCCGGCATCGCCCGCTGCGGCAAAGGCCGCCACGATCGCCGCCGACTGCTCGACGGCTTCCTTTGCCGGCGTGAAGGCGGCATTGATGACCGGCACCTGCGCGGGGTGGATCGCCATCTTGCCGGTAAAGCCGTCGCGCTCGGCTTCCGCGCATTCGGCCTCGAAGGCCGCCATGTCGCGGAAGTTCGGGAACACGGTGTCGATGGCCGCCACTTCGGCCGCCGATGCGGCCAGGATGGTCAGCGCGCGGGCCAGCCGGAAGACGTCCGTGTAGCGGCCGGTTCCGTCGCGTGCGGTGCGGGCGCCGATCGCGGCCGAAAGGTCTTCCGCTCCCCAGGTGATGCCGGACAGCCGCGCGCGCGCCTGCGCATAGGTCGCGGCGGCAAGCACGCCGGCTGCCGTTTCCGTGGCGATGGGCAATATGCTGATGCCGCCGTCCGGCAGGCCGTTCTCGGCCTCGTGCACCCGCAGCTTGGCGGCCAGATTCTGGACGTCGTGCCCGCCGTTCGACTTGGGCAGCATGATGCCGTCCGGGCGTGCCGGCACCAGCGCGGCGAGGTCGTCGTCGGTCAGCCCGGTCGAAAGATCGTTGACGCGCACATAGACGGCGGCCCTGAAGTCCAATCGTCTTTCGGAGACGAAACCCGCAGCCACGGCGCGGGCCGCCGCCTTGTTCTGGGGCGCGACGGAATCTTCCAGGTCGACGATCAGCGCGTCGGCTTCGCTGGCAAGGCCTTTTTCCAGCTTCTTTTCCGAATCGCCGGGAACGAACAGCAGCGAGCGCATCAGGCCGGCCTTTTCATCATCATCGCCTGCCGCACGCATTTGGCGACCAGCACGTCGTTCTGGTTGTAGGCGCGGTGCTCGAACTCGACGATGCCGCGATCGGGCTTCGATTTCGATTCGCGCACCGACACCACCGTGGTCTCCACCCGCACCGTGTCGCCGTGGAACAGCGGGTGCGGAAACACCGTTTCCTTCATGCCGAGATTGGCGACGGTGGTGCCCACGGTCAGGTCGTTCACCGAGATGCCGATCATCAGGCCCAGCGTGAACAGCGAATTGACCAGCGGCTTGCCCCATTCGGTCTTGGCGGCGAAATCGAAGTCGATGTGCAGCGGCTGCGGGTTCAGCGTCATGACGGAAAACAGCATGTTGTCGCTTTCGGTCACGGTCTTTCGCAGCGCGTGCCGGAAGACCTGGCCGGGGGCTAGTTCCTCAAGGTAAAGTCCGGCCATTGAATTTCTCCTTTTGCCACTTTCTCGTCCGGCGGTTGATAGGCCGCGCGCCCATGCCCTTCAAGCGGGTTAGCGGGTTAATGAACATGGTGAACCGTTCGTAAACCATTTTCCCGCACTGTCGCGACGGGCTGGACGGATATCGACCGGGGCGCGAGCGGGTGGGCATGGTAGTTTCGCATTTCCTGAAGTGGCTGGACACTGCGCGCGTTTCCGAACGCGCGGCGGCGGCGGTCGCGCTGGCGCGGGCCTATGTCGATCGCCAGCTTGCCTTCGAGGACCGCTGCGCGGCCGAGGCGGCGCTGACGCTCTTGCTGGACGACGCGTCCGCCAAGGTGCGCCAGGCCATGGCCGAGGCGCTGTCGATGAGCCGCCACGCGCCCGTTCAGATCATCGCCGCGCTGGCCTCCGACCAGCCCGAGGTGTCGGCCCTGGTGCTGGCGCGCTCGCCGCTGCTGACCGACGCCGACCTGATCGACCGCGTGGCGACAGGGCAGCAGGCCACGCAAAGACTGATCGCCGGCCGGCCCGTCGTTTCCATGGCGGTGGCGGCGGCCATCGCCGAGATCGGCGAGGCGGAAGCCTGCCTGGCTCTTCTGGCCAACGAAGGCGCCGGGATCGCCTCGCTCAGCTTCCGGCGCATGGCAGAGCGCCATGGCCATCTGCCTTCGGTGCGCGAGGCGCTGATCGCCCATGCCGGGCTGCCGGCGGACTGCCGCCACATGCTGCTGGTCAAGCTCGGCGAGACGCTGAAGGGCGCGCCGCTGGTGCTGGCGCTGATGGGGCCGGCGAGGGCCGAACGCATGCTGCGCGACGCCTGCATGAAAGCCTCGCTGACGCTGATCGAAGGCACGCGCGCCGACGAGCACGCGGCGCTGGTGGAGCATCTGCGCCTGCGCGGCGACCTGACCGCCGGCTTCCTCATCCGCACCGTCGCCCACGGCAAGGTTGATTTCTTCGGTGCAGCCCTGGTGGCGCTGACCGGCCAGTCCGGCCAGCGTGTGGGCGCGCTGCTTTCGGGCGGGCACGACACGGCGCTCAAGGCGCTGTTCGGCGCCGCCGGCCTTGCCGAGGCCATGCACGGCATCATCCTGCGGGCACTGAAGGTGTGGCGCGAGGTGGCCAACGGCAAGCGCGTGGCCGGCGTGCAGGAGGTGAGCTGGCTGATGCTGAAGGAATTGGGCGGGCAGGGGGCCGAGGGCGAGCTGGCCTCCCTGGTGAAGTCGATCCATCTGGAGGCGCTGCGCCGCAATGCGCGCGGCCACGCGCTGGCCATCGCGGCGGCCTGAGGACTTCGCAGCCGACGGCGCGGCTCAGATGTCCAGCGCGTCGGCCTCGGCGAACTCGGCCCGTTCCTGGATGAAGCGGAAGCGCGCTTCCGGCTTGGTGCCCATCAGCGCCTCCACCGCGTCCTTCGTCGCCGCCTCCTCGTCCAGCACGTCGACCCGCAGCAGCGTGCGCTTCCTCGGGTCCATGGTGGTTTCCTTGAGCTGGTGCGCCATCATCTCGCCCAGGCCCTTGAAGCGGCCGATCTCGACCTTGCCGCGCCCGGTGAACTCGGTGCGCAGCAGCTCGTCCTTGTGGGCGTCGTCGCGGGCATAGGCTACCTTGCCGCCCTGGCGGATCGAATAGAGCGGCGGCACCGCCATGTAGAGGTGGCCGCCGCGGACCAGCTGCGGCATTTCTCGGTAGAAGAAGGTGATGAGCAGCGAGGCGATGTGGGCGCCGTCGACATCGGCGTCGGTCATGATGATGACGCGGTCGTAGCGCAGGTCCTCGTCGCGGTATTTCGAGCGCGTTCCGCAGCCCAGCGCCTGGGTCAGGTCGGAGATGGTCTGGTTGGCGGCAAGCTTGTCGTTGCCGGCGCTGGCGACGTTGAGGATCTTGCCGCGCAGCGGCAGCAC
>DAOKZN010000317.1:0-3379 GCA_035325625.1 Mesorhizobium sp.
TCGGCCTCGTCGAAGGCGAATTTCGCGGCGCGCAGCTTCTCCTGGTAGAAGCGCCAGTCCCAGGCGGCGAACTTCTCGTTGCTGCCGGCTTCCGCCGCCAGCCGCTCCAGCTCCGCCTGGTCGGCGGCGGCCTTCTGCCGCGCCTTGGCCCAGACCGGGTCGAGCAGGCCGTGCACGGCCTCGGGCGTCTTGGCCATGGTGTCGTCCAGCTTCAGCGCCGCGTAGCTGGAATAGCCCAGCAGCTTCGCCTTTTCCGCGCGCAGCCCGAGCGTGTCGCGCACCACCGCGCCGTTGTCATGGGCGCCGCCGTTCTGGCCCCGCATGGTGAAGGCGCGGAACGCCGTCTCGCGCAGGTCCCGCCGCTCGGAGAAGGTGGTGAACGGCTCGTAGATCGAGCGCGACAGCGTCACCGCGTAGCGGCCCTTCTGCCCGCGCATCTCGGCCGCCTCGGCCATCGCGCTCTTCACGAAATCCGGCAGGCCGGCAAGGTCGGCCTCGTCCAGGAACAGCGCCCATTCCGCCTCGTCGGCCAGCACGTTCTGGCCGAAGGTGGTGCCGAGCGACGAAAGCTGCTCGTTGATGGCGGCAAGCCGCTTCTTGCCTGCCGCGTCCAGCCTGGCGCCGGACCGCACGAAGCGCTTCCAGGTCCGTTCCAGCACGCGCAGGGTCTCGGAGTCGAGGCTCAGCGCCTCGCGGCGCCGGTAGAGGTCGTCGATGCGCGAGAACAGCTTCTCGTTCATCGAGATGGCCGAGAAGTGCCGCGCCAGCTTCGGCGAGATCTCGCGCTCCAGCGCCTGGATCGTCTCGTTGGTATGGGCGCCCGCGCGGCACCAGAAGAGCGAGGAGACGCGCTGGAGCGCGTCCCCCGAAAGCTCCAGCGCCGCCAGCGTGTTCTCGATCGTCGGTGCCGCCTGACTGTCTGCGATGGCCGCGATTTCTGCCTCGTGCGCCTTCAGCGCGGCGTCGAGCACAGGGCCGAAATCGCCGTCGCCGATGCGGGTGAAATCCGGCAGGCCGAGCAGCCCGGTCCAGGCGGTGAGCGGATGGGCGGAGAGATCGACGGTCTCGGGCATGGCGGGACTTTCGCTGGAGGGTGGGAAAGGGCGAACCGCCCGGATGTAGGGCAGCGGCCGCGGCGGTGCAAATATCTTGCGATCCGCAGGCCCGGAGACGAAAAAACCGCCCGGCCGGCAGCGGCGGGGCGGTTTCGATGTCGCGGGGGGAAGCGGGGGCGAGACGCGCCCGCAACAGGCCCTATTTGGTGTAGATCGGCTCCGGTTCCGGCTCGTAGGCCACGGCCTGCGGCGCCGCGCAGTCCGAATTTCCGAACTGGTAGCGCAGGCCGGCGCGCACCTCGTGCGTGTTGAGGCCCTTGTCGAAGCCGGGGCCGGCGCCGGTGGAATATTCGAACATGCGCCCGCCCTCGATATGGCTGAAGCGATAGCCGAGATCCAGCTTGGCGCGGTCGGTCAGGCAGTAGGAGGCGCCCGCCATCAGCGCATAGGCGAAGCGCCAGCCCTTGGCGCCGCGATGCTCGAAGCTGCCGTCGTCGTCGTCGTTGATCAGCGAATCCCACTTCACATGCGCGCCGCCGATGCCGGCGCCGACATAGGGGGTGACGCCGTGCCAGGTGCCGAGATCGGCATAGGCGTTGGCCAGCAGAAGCAGGGCGGAGAAATGGCTGCTGTCCCTCGACGTGCAGAACTCGCCCGAGCCGCAGGTGCCGGTGGTGCCGCCCTCGAACTTGGTCTTGAACCAGTAGTCGCCGGTCACGTCGGTGCGGAAGTGGCGGGTCACCTGGTAGCCGACGCCGCCGCCAAGCGAGAAGGCGCCGCGCAGCTTGCCGGAGCTGAAGCTGTTGCTGCCGGGGGGCGGGCCGTAGGTGATGTAGTCGGCCCCGCGCCACTTCGACCAGTGGTAATCGACGTCGCCGCGGATGTACCAGCCGCCGAACTCGGTCTCCTGATAGACCGGCGTGACCGGAGCGGGCTCCACCGGAGGCTCGATCAGGTCGGCCGCGAACACCGGCGACGCAAGCGCGGCGACCACGCCGGCGACCGCCGCTTTCCTTGCAAAACTGAGCATGTTTCTACCCCTATTCGCGGAGCCGGCCTCGACTCGGGAGCCGGACTTTCCCCGTTTCGGAGTGGATAATGAATAGCAAAGGTTAAAGGGCATTTAACCCTGCCGATTAACCAAGAATAGGCTGCATTTATCTTTCGGGCCACGGGCGGAGCTGCCTTGCCGCGCCGCCAGGCAGGCAAGGCAGAGGGCGGTGGTATGCCGCCGCCCTTGCCGCATGGCTTGGCCTTATTGCGTCGTCAGCGGATGCTCCACCGCCTGGCGGCCGAAGTCGGGCGCGTCGATTTCCTGGCCGGCCTCGATGATCGAGCGGCGCACGGCGCGCGTGCGGGTGAACAGGTCGAACAGCTTCTCGCCGTCGCCCCAGCGGATCGCCCGTTGCAGCGAGGCGAGATCTTCGGAGAAACGCGCCAGCATCTCCAGGATCGCATCCTTGTTGTGCAGGCACACGTCGCGCCACATGGTCGGGTCGGAGGCGGCCAGGCGCGTGAAGTCGCGGAAGCCGGAGGCGGAATATTTGATGACTTCCGACTTGGTCACCGTCTGCAGGTCGTCGGCCGTGCCGACGATGTTGTAGGCGATGATGTGCGGCAGGTGCGACACGATCGCCAGCGTCATGTCGTGATGGGCGGGGTCCATCGTGTCGATGTTGGCGCCGCAGCGCCGCCAGAATTCCGAAAGCCGCTCCAGCGCGGCCGGATCGGTGCCTTCGATCGGCGTGAAGATGCACCAGCGGTTCTCGAACAGCGCGGCGAAGCCGGAATCCGGACCGGACTTCTCCGTGCCGGCAAGCGGATGGCCGGGAATGAAATGCACGCCCTGCGGCACATGCGGCGCCATCTGCGCGATCACCGACGCCTTGGTGGAGCCGACATCGGTGAGGATGGCGCCCTGCTTCAGCGCAGGCGCGATCTCCTGCGCCACCGCGCCGGAAGCGCCGACGGGCACGGAGACGATGACGAGGTCGGCGTCGCGCACGGCCTCGCCGAGGTCGGTCGTGTAGCTGTCGCCGAGGCGAAGCTCCTCGGCGCGCCTGAGCGTGGAAGCGCTGCGGGTGGCGATGGCGATGTGGCCGGCGAGGTTTTCGCGGCGGATGACGCGCGCCAGCGACGAGCCGATCAGGCCGATGCCGATCAGCGCGATTTTCTCGAACATGGGATTGGGCATTTTTCTAGCTTTTCAGGAATTCCGTGAGTGCGGCGACTACGCCGCGATTGGCTTCTTCGGTTCCGACCGTCATCCGCAGCGCGTTGGGAAAACCGTAGCCTGCAACGCGCCGCAGGATATACCCGCGCGC
>DAOKZN010000318.1:0-3363 GCA_035325625.1 Mesorhizobium sp.
TCCCGCCGTCATCGCCTTCAAGGACGGCCAGCCGGTGGACGGCTTCATGGGCGCGATTCCCGAAAGTCAGATCGCCGATTTCATCCGCCGGGTGGGCGGCGAGGGCGGCGGCCAGGACCAGATCGCGGAAGCGCTCGCCGCCGCGCAGGAAGCCGCAGCGTCCGGCGACGCGCAGACAGCCGCCGACATCTACGAGGTCGTCCTGCAGCAGGCGCCCGAGACGGTGGAGGCGGTGGAGGGCCTGGCGACGCTTCTGTTCGAGGCCGGCGACAGCGCCGGCGCGGAGGCCGCGATGGCCCGGCTGCCCGAGGGCGCCAAGGAAACGGCGGGGCTGGCGGCGCTGCGGGCCAGGATGGCGCTGGCCGCCCAGGCTTCCGGGCTGGGCGACGTGGCCGAACTGGAGCGGCGCGTGGAGCAGAACCCGAAGGATCACCAGGCCCGCTTCGATCTGGCCATGGCGCAGAACGCCAGGGGCGAGCGCGAGAAGGCGGCGGACAACCTGCTCGAAATCGTCAAGGCCGACCGCGGCTGGAACGACGACGGCGCCCGGGCGCAACTGCTGCAGTTCTTCGAAGCCTGGGGCATGGGCGACGAGGCCACGCTCTCGGCGCGGCGCAAGCTGTCGTCGCTGCTGTTTTCCTGAAGCGGCCTGCCTGGGCGGACCGGGCCAAACAAAGCGGAAGGGGACGGATGCAGGCGGGAAATGCCCATTACCGGAAAGAGGCGGACCTGCCTTCGGCGGTCTGCATCTTTCCGCTGACGGGAGCGCTGCTTCTGCCGGGCGGGCGCATGCCGCTCAACATATTCGAGCCGCGCTATCTGCACATGCTCGACCATGCGATCGCCACGGAGCGCCTGCTCGGCATGGTGCAGCCCGCGCTCGATGGTGCGTTGCGCGCCGATGGCGAGCCGGAGCTCAGCGCGGTGGGCTGCCTCGGGCGCGTCACCTCCTTCGCCGAGACCGGCGACGGGCGCTACCTGATCTCGCTGCAGGGCGTGTGCCGGTTCCGGGTGGTGCAGGAACTTGCCGTAAGGACGCCATTCCGCCAGTGCCGCATCGCACCGTTCCTGACCGACCTCGACGACGACCCGGCGATGGCCGAGGTCGACCGCCCGGCGCTGCTGAAGGCGTTTCGCGCCTATCTGAAGGCCAACGAGCTGGACGCCGACTGGGAAAGCGTCAGCCGCGCCGACAATGCGATGCTGGTCAACGCCCTGTCGATGATGGCGCCCTACGGGCCGGCGGAAAAGCAGGCGCTGCTGGAGGCCCCCGACCTCAAGGCCCGCGCCGAAACGCTGATCGCCATCACCGAGATGGCGCTGGCGCGCGAAAACGAGGATTTCGGCTCGAGCCTGCAATAGCGCGGCCGGGTTGCCGGCCTGCCGCGCCGGCAGGCGGGGGGAGCCGGACGTTGGTGGGAGAGATGGCGGAAAAGCGCGACGAGAACGGGCGCACGGTCGACCCGAAGCTGCTGGAGCTTCTGGCCTGCCCGCTGACCAAGGGGCCGCTGACCTGGGACCCGGAGCGCCGCGAGCTGATTTCGCGCGTCGCGCGCCTTGCCTATCCGGTGCGGGACGGCATCCCCATCATGCTGCCGTCCGAGGCGCGGGCGCTGGCGGGCGGGGAAGACGGCTGACGCGGGCCGAAACGGGCACCGACGGAGATTCTCGCCGCTCTTGCCACAGGCGATGCCGCCGGTCCTGCAGCCGCCGTCGCTCACTGGAAATTGCGGCCCTTCGGCATGACGCTCTGTACCGTCCGGGCTAGGGCCGGCTTGTCCCTGCCCGGTGTGGGGCTGCCTGCGCGGGGCTTCCTATCCGCTGCCGGCTTCCCGCGCGCGTCGCTTTTCTGCGGCGAGGTCGGGGGCGTTTCCTCCAGCAGCGTCGCCAGCCAGGACGACAGGTCCTCGATGCAGTCGGCGACGATGTGGATGACGCCCGATTCCGATTGCAGCCTGCCGGTGACGCTCACGAAGCGCGCGCCCATGACCGCGGCCCTGTAGCGGTCGAATATGCGCGGCCAGATGACGATATTGGCGATGGCCTCCTCGTCCTCCAGCGTGAGGAATATGGCATTGCCCTTGCCCGGACGCTGCCGCACCAGCACGAGCCCGGCGACGGTGACGCGCCGGCCGTCCGCCACGGCGGGCAGCGCCGCGTTGGGCACGATGCCCTGCCGGTCCAGCCGCGGCCGCAGGAAGCCGACCGGATGCGCCTTCAGCGAAAGGCCGAGCGCGCCATAGTCGTGCACGACATGCTCGCCGGGCCGCATGCGGGGAAGCCGGGCAGCCGGCTCGAGGTCGGGCAGGCGCAGGGCGGGCCGATCGAACAGCGGCAGTGTTTCGGCAGCGCTTCTGGTGTCGAGCGCGCGCACCGCCCACAAGGCCTCGCGGCGGCCGAGCCCGAGCGAGCGGAAGGCGTCGGCCTCGGCCAGAATCTCGATCTCGTCCCGGTCGAGCCCGGAACGCAGCCATATGTCGCGCACGCAATCGTAGCCGGCGCCGCGATGCCGCACGAAGGCCTCCATCTTCTCCTCGGCAAGGCCCTTGACCTGCCGGAAGCCGAGGCGGACGGCGTGGCGGGTGCGGATGACGCCGCGCATCCCGGCATGGCGCGCAAGGATGCGGGCGGGGTCGAAGGCGGCTTCCTCCAGCGTGCAGTTCCATTGCGAATGATTGACGTCGACGGGGCGTATCTCCACGCCGTGGTCGCGGGCGTCGCGCACGAGCTGCGCGGGCTGGTAGAAGCCCATGGGCTGGGAGTTCAGGATCGCGGCGCAGAAGACGTCCGGATAGAAGGTCTTGAACCAGCACGAGGCATAGACCAGCAGGGCGAAGGAGGCCGCGTGGCTTTCGGGGAAGCCATAGTCGCCGAAACCCTCGATCTGCCTGAAGCAGCGCTCGGCGAATTCCTGCGGGTAGCCTCTTTCGACCATGCCGCCGACCATTCTTTCCTTGTAGTTCTTGACCGTTCCGGTGCGCCTGAAGGTCGCCATGGCGCGGCGCAGTTCATCGGCCTCGCCGGGCTGGAAACCGCCGGCCACGATCGCGATCTTCATGGCCTGCTCCTGAAAGAGCGGAACACCCAGCGTCTTGCCGAGTATCTCTTCCAGCTCCGGCTTCGGATATTCGACCCTCTCCTTTTCTTCGCGGCGGCGCAGATAGGGGTGCACCATGTCGCCCTGGATCGGGCCGGGACGCACGATCGCCACCTCGATGACAAGGTCGTAGAAGCTGCGCGGTCTCAGCCGCGGCAGCATCGACATCTGGGCGCGGGATTCGATCTGGAAGACGCCCAGCGTGTCGGCTCGGCAGATCATGTCGTAGACGTGCCGGTCCCCCTCCTCGATCGTCGCCAGGGTCA
>DAOKZN010000319.1:0-3298 GCA_035325625.1 Mesorhizobium sp.
AGGATTTCGGGCGGGGTGAAGGCCGGCAGCGCCGCCGTCTGCTCGGCGCGCCACAGCCGGATGGCGACGCCTTCCTGCGTGCGGCCGGCGCGGCCGGCGCGCTGGTCGGCGGAGGCCTTCGACACGCGCACCGTCTCCAGCCGGGTCAGGCCGCTGGCCGGCTCGTATTTCGGCAGGCGCGACAGGCCGCTGTCGACGACGACGCGCACGCCGTCGATGGTGATCGAGGTTTCGGCGATCGAGGTGGCCAGCACCACCTTGCGGCGGCCGGCAGGCGAAGGACGGATTGCCGCGTCCTGCGCCTTGCCGTCCAGCATGCCGTAGAGCGGCACGATGTCGGTGTCGGCGCCGACACGGCCTTCCAGCCGCCCGGCGGTGCGCTCGATCTCGCGCTGGCCGGGCAGGAAGGCCAGCACCGAGCCCTGTTCGTCCGCAAGCGCGTCGCGGATCGCCCTGGCCATGGCGTCCTCGACCGGCTCGCCGGGCGCACGTTCCTGATTGCGAATCTCCACGGGAAAGCTGCGGCCCTCGCTTTCGATCACCGGTGCGCCGGAAAGCAGCTTCGACACGCGCGCGCCGTCGAGAGTGGCGGACATGACCAGCAGGCGCAGGTCTGGCCGCAGCGCGCCCTGCACGTCGAGCGCCAGCGCCAGGCCGAAATCGCCGTCCAGCGAGCGCTCGTGGAACTCGTCGAAGATCACGGCCGAGACGCCCGGCAGTTCCGGATCGTCGAGGATCATGCGCGCCAGCACGCCCTCGGTGACGACGAGGATCCTCGTCCGGGCAGAGGTGCGGTTTTCCATGCGCATGGCATAGCCCACCGTGCCGCCCGGCTCCTCGCCGAGCAGGGCGGCCATGCGGCGCGCGGCGGCACGCGCCGCCAGCCGGCGCGGCTCCAACAGCACGATCCTGCCCTGCCCCAGCCAGGGCGCGTCGAGCAGGAACAGCGGCACCAGCGTGGTCTTGCCCGCACCGGGGGGCGCCACCAGCACGGCGCTGCCTTTTCCGGCCAAGGCTTCGCCCAGCGCCGGCAGCACGGCGCCGACGGGAAGCTGCGGCAGGTTTGTCCTCGCGGTCATGGCGGCGCCTAGGATCGCCGTGCGTGCTAACGGACGCGTCTCGGCGATCTATCTCCTTGTTCGAGCATCGGATTTTCCGAAAAAGACTACATTTTTCGGTCCGATGCTCTAGCAGCGCCGCGGCCGGCGGGCAAATGCCGCCTCAGGTGCAGGGGTCGCTCCAGCCGTTGGGCGGCGCGAAGTTCGCCATGGCCTCTGCCGGTCCCCAGGTTCCGGGCTTGTACACGGCCGGCGGCGACTTGTCGTCCAGCACCGGTCCGACGATGCGCCAGGCGATCTCGGAGGCGTCCTGGCGGGTGAAGAGCTGGGCGTTGCCGTTCATGGCGTCGCCGATCAGCCGCTCGTAGGGCTCCATCTCGCCGGGGTCTTCCTCGTCCAGCGCGCTCAGTTCCACCTGCTCGCCCACCATCTCGTCGCCGGCGGCCTTGCGCCGCGCGCCGATGCTGATCGCCACCTCCGGCGCGATGCGGAAGCGCACATAGTTGGCCTGGTCGCCCTTGAAGCCATCGAAAACGGCCAGCGGCGGCCGCTTCAGCCGCACCGTCACCTCGGTGGCGTGCACCGGCAGGCATTTTCCCGCGCGGATGAAGAAGGGCACGCCCTGCCAGCGCCAGGTGTCGATCATGAAGCGCACCGCCGCGAAGGTCTCCACCGTGGAACTGGGCGTCACGCCCGGCTCCTTCAGGTAGCCGTCGAACTGGCCGCGCACCACGTCGTCCTTGCCCAGCGTGCGGATCGCCTTCAGCACCTGCACCTTCTCGTCGATCAGGTCGTCGGCGGTGCGCCCGGTGGGCGGCTCCATGGCCAGCAGCAGCAGGATGTTGAGCAGGTGGTTCTCGATGACGTCGCGGATGCAGCCGACCTCGTCGTAGAACCTGCCGCGCCCTTCCACGCCGAAATCCTCGGCCATGGTGATCTGCACGCTCTCCACATAGGTGCGGTTCCAGATCGGCTCCAGGAAGGAATTGGCGAAGCGGAAATAGAGGATGTTCTGGATCGCCTCCTTGCCGAGATAGTGGTCGATGCGGAAGATCGCCTTCTCCTCGAACACCAGATGCAGGACACGGTTCAGCCAGCGCGCCGATTGCAGGTCGCGGCCGAAGGGCTTTTCCACCATCAGCCGCGCACCGCTGGCGCCACCCGACTGCTCCAGCCCCTGCACCACCGGCTCGAACATGGAGGGCGGCACGGCCAGATAGTAGAGCGGGTGGCGGTGGCCGCCGATCGCGTCCCGCAGCTTGTCGAAGGTTTCCTGGTTGCGGTAGTCGCCGCTGACATAGCGCAGCAGGCCGGCGAGCTGCGAAAACACCTTCTCGTCGACCTTGCCGGCCGCGGCCTTGATGCCGTCGCGGGCGCGCTCGGCCAGCTTCTTTGCGTCCCAGTCCTCCAGCGCCACGCCCACCACGGGCTCCTTCAGCGTGCCGCGCGCCACCATGGCGTAGAGCGCGGGGAATATCTTCTTGTGCGCCAGGTCGCCGGTCGCTCCGAACAGCACCAGCACGTCGGATCGTTCTTCGCTCATCATCGTCCCTCTCCGCCTGCTCTCAGGCGCCGCCCTTGGGTTTCTCGACATGGCCGCCGAAGGCGAACCGCATGGCCGAAAGCAGCTTGTCGGCGAATTCCGCCTCGCCGCGCGAGGAAAAGCGGTCGAACAGCGCCGAAGCCAGCACCGGCGCCGGCACGCCGGTGTCGATGGCCGCCTTCAGCGTCCAGCGTCCCTCGCCGGAATCGGAGACGCGGCCGCCGAACTGCGAAAGCTCGGCATCCTGCTTCAGCGCGTCGGCGGTCAGGTCCAGCAGCCACGAGCCGATGACGGAACCGTGCCGCCACACCTCGGCGACGGCCGGGAGATCGATGTCGAACTGGTAGTAGCGCGGCTCGTCCAGCGGTGTCGTCTCGGCATCCGCCGCGCGCTTCTGCTTGCCGGCATCGGCTGCCTTGAGGATGTTCATGCCTTCGGCATAGGCGGCCATGAGCCCGTATTCGATGCCGTTATGCACCATCTTGACGAAGTGCCCGGCGCCGCTCGGCCCGCAATGCAGGTAGCCGAAGGGCGCGGTGCCGGCCGCCTTGTCCGGGTGGGCGCCCGTAGGGGCGCCGGGGTCCGGGCGGTCGCCCGCGTCGGCGCCCGGCGCCAGCGCGGCGAAGACGGGGTCCAGCCGCTTCACCGCCTCGTCCGGGCCGCCGATCATCAGGCAATAGCCGCGCTCCAGCCCCCA
>DAOKZN010000320.1:0-3296 GCA_035325625.1 Mesorhizobium sp.
GCGCGTCAGCGTGTAGAAGGCGTGCCGGCGCAGATGCGGGTGCGTTCCGGGAACATAGGGGTGGTCGAAGTCGCGCGACGGGTCGGCCGTCATGCCGATACGCTCCATCACGGCGGTGGAGCGGCGGTTGTTCCACACGGCAAACGAGACGATCTCGGGGACGGCCAGCGTCTCGAAGCCGAAGTCCAGCCAGGCGCGAGACGCCTCGGTCACATAGCCGTGGCCCCAATATTCGCGCGCCAGACGCCAGCCGATCTCGATCGAGCCGGCGGGCAGGAAGGGCAGGTGGTCGGTCCTGCTCAGGCCGACGAAGCCGATGCATTCGCCGCTTGCCGTGATCTCGGCCGCCGCGAAGCCGAAGCCGTCGCGGTCGATCGCGGCGCGCAACTCGTCCATCTTGGCGTCCGCCTCGGCGCGGTTGCGGCGGAAGGGGAAGAACTCCATCACCCGATCGTCGCTGTTGATGCGGTGGAAGAGTTCGCGGTCGCGCTCCTCCCAGTTGCGCAGGATCAGGCGCTCGGTGCGGAGCGGCCTCATTGCACGAATTCGCCGCGCGCATAGCCCTGCAGATAGAGCAGCGCGGTGAGATCGCCGTGGTCGATGCGCACCCCGGCCGCGGCGGCCACGGCCGGCTTGGCATGCAGCGCCACGCCGGTGCCGGCCAGCCGCAGCATGTCCAGGTCATTGGCGCCGTCGCCGACGGCGATGGCTTCGGCCGGCGAAAACCCCAGACGGGCCGAGATGTCGCGCAGCGCCTCCGCCTTGGCGGCGCGGCCCAGGATCGGCTCGGCCACCTCGCCGGAAAAGAAGCCGCCGGCCTCGATGAGGCGGTTGGCGCGCGTCTCATGGAAGCCAAGCATGGCGGCGATGCGGCCGGTGAAGACGTCGAAGCCGCCGGAGGCCAGCGCCGTGTGCGCGCCGGCGTGCCGCATGGTCTGCACCAGCGCGCGCCCGCCCGAGGCCAGCGTCAGCCGGTTGGCGACGATGCGGTCGACCACGCCGATGTCGAGGCCCCTCAGCAGGGCCACGCGTTCCCGCAGCGCGGGCTCGAAGGCGATCTCGCCGTTCATGGAGCGGGCGGTGATGGCGGCCACGTGCTCCTTCAGGCCCACCTCGTCGGCCAGTTCGTCGATGCATTCCTGGTCGATCATGGTGGAGTCCATGTCGGCGATTAGCAACTGCTTGCGCCGGCCTTCTTCCTCCTGGACGACGACGTCGACCGGCTCGGCGGCAAGGGCCTCGCGCAATGCGGCGTCGACCTCGGCCGCGGCGGCGCCCTGCGGCAGCGCGATGTCGCAGGCGACGGCCTCGTCCAGCCAGCGCACGGCGCTTGCGCCGACCGCCTGCGAGGCCATATTCGCTAGCGCCGGCGACAGGATGCGCGCGGCGGGATGGGATACGAGCGTGGCGACGAGCGACATGGAAGCTTCCGATGGTCTGGCGGGCGGGGGCCGCGTGAAGAACGCGATCCTGATAGCCGGGCCGACAGCCAGCGGCAAGTCGGCGCTGGCGCTGGAATTGGCAGAGCGCGAAGGCGGCGTCGTGGTCAACGCCGATTCCATGCAGGTCTATTCCGTCCTCAACGTGCTGACGGCGCGCCCGGGCGCCGACGATGAGGCGCGTGCGCCGCATCTGCTCTATGGGCATGTGGCGCCCTCCGTCGCCTATTCCACGGGCGCCTGGCTGCGCGATGTGGAACGCCTTGCCGCAGAGGGCGCCTTCGCGGGCCGGCCGGCCGTCTTCGTGGGCGGCACCGGGCTCTATTTCCGGGCGCTCGCCGAAGGCATTGCCGAGATGCCGGATATTCCCGAGGCGGTCCGCACTTTCTGGCGCGGCGAACTCGCCGTCCACGGTCCCGGCCATCTGCACGCCATGCTGCGCAGCCGCGACCCGAGGGCGGCGGCACGGCTGCGGCCGGGCGACAGCCAGCGCATCGTGCGGGCGCTGGAGGTGCTGGACGCCTCGGATCGCTCCATCCTCGACTGGCAGGCCGGCAGGAGCCGGCCGCTCATAGACAGGGCAAGCGCCCGCTTCATGGTCATCGAGCCGGAGCGGGGGGCGCTGGTGCGGCGCATCGATGCGAGGTTCGACAGGATGATGGAGCAGGGGGCGCTGGAGGAGGTGCGGCGGCTCGTGTCGCTGGGGCTGGATTCGGCGCTGCCGGCCATGAAGGCGATCGGCGTGCCGGAACTGGGGGCCGCGCTGGCCGGCGAGCTGGCCATGGACGAGGCGCTTGCGCGCGCCAAGATTGCCACCCGCCAATATGCCAAGCGCCAGGCGACCTGGTTCCGGCACCAGCTCGGCCCGGAATGGGCGCGGCTTCCGCTTTCAGCCGGGTGATGTGCCTGTGGCGAGGAGTGGATGCCCTGTTCGTGGGAACAATTTTCAGTAGAAAATGATAATCAACTTCGCATCAGGGGTTGTGGAAATTAACACATCCTAAAGGCGCGAAGTCCATAGTTGCGGGTGAAATCAGCTCCGGCGGGCGGCGATGCGTTTCCACAGGGCGGAATCCGCATTCTTCATCTTTATTTTCGTGATCCTCGCAGCCGGAGTGGTCACGTTGCACGCCTATGACTTCCTGCAGTCGATCGCCCCGAGCTTCACGCGCCCGTCGCGCATTGCCGACATCGCCTATCTGAACCGGCTCCTGTTCGCCACGGGCGTGCTGTTGAGCACGGCCCTGTTCTTCGGCGTCTTCTTCATCTATCCGCTGATCCGCAGCCAGGTGCGGGAGGAAGACAAGCTGCGCGCCATGACGCTTTCCCTCAGCGCCCGGTCCGAGACGCTGGAGCACGCGGCGCTGACGGACGGGCTGACGGGCATGCAGAACCGCCGCTATTTCGACGACGCCCTGCGGGAATACATCGCGGAATTCCGCCGCATCGGCAGGCCGGTCGGCCTGATGATCCTGGATCTCGACCATTTCAAGCAGGTCAACGACACCCACGGCCACGATGCCGGCGACGAGGTGCTGAAGGCGGTCGCCAACTGCCTGAAGACCATGACGCGCTACCACGACGTCGTCGCCCGGCTGGGCGGCGAGGAGTTCGCCGTGGTGACGCCGAACATGGACGCCGAGGTGCTGGAGCGCTTCGCCGACCGCATCCGCAGGGCGATCGCGGCCATGCCGGTTCTGGTCGGCGAGGTGCGGCTGAAGGTGACCGCCAGCGTCGGCCTCGCCATTTGGGACGGCAAGGAAGCCGCGGAGGAATTCTTCCGCCGGGCCGACCGGCAACTCTACGAGGCCAAGAGGCAGGGCCGCAACCGGGTGTGCGCCTGAGCCTTCCCCGCAG
>DAOKZN010000321.1:0-3291 GCA_035325625.1 Mesorhizobium sp.
GGCTCCTGGGCCGGCGCCATGGGCCACACCCAGTTCATCCCCACCAGCTACCAGACCTATGCGGTGGACATGGACGGCAACGGCAGGCGCGACATCTGGAACTCCGTGCCGGACGCGCTGGCCACCGCCGCCAACCTGCTGCGCAAGAACGGCTGGCAGAGCGGGCGCACCTGGGGCTACGAGGTTGCGCTGCCGGCTGGCCGCAAGTTTCCTTCCGGCTCCATGTCGATCGCCAAATGGCAGGCGCTGGGGGTTGCGCGCGCCAACGGCAAGCCTTTCCGGAATGCCGACGAACGCGCCGAGCTGAAGCTGCCCGGCGGGCGCGAGGGGCCCGCCTTCCTGGTCATCAAGAACTTCTCGGTCATCAAGCGCTACAACAACGCCGACAAATACGCCTTCGCCGTCGGCCTGCTGGCCGACGAGATCGCCGGTTATGGCGGGCTGGTGCGCGACTGGAACAGGCCCTTCACCAAGCTGACCTTCGTGGAGAAGCAGGAACTTCAGCAAAGGCTGGCCGAGCGGGGCTATTACAGCGGCCGGTTCGACGGCAAGATCGGCGACGGCTCGAAGGCCGCCATCATGGCGTTCCAGGCGCAGGCCGGCCTGTCCCAGGACGGGCACCCGAGCATGGAAGTGCTCAAATGGCTGAGGAAGCAGTAGGGTCTCGCGCCCGGGGAGGAGGCACCGCTTGGTTCCGGCACGGCGTGCCCGCCTGATACGGCTTCGCGTTCCGCTGGTGCTGGCCGTCTTCATGGCGGCAGCGGCGCTTGCCGTCGCGGCGCTTCATTCGCCGGCCGCCGCCCAGGAGCAGGGCTGGTCGCTGCGCAACCTGCTCTTTCCGCGCAGGAGCGAACGGGTCTACCCGCCACCGCCGCGCATCGAGCAGCCGCGGCCGAAGAAGAAGGTCCGCACGGCGCCGGCCAAAGCGGCCGAGCCGCGGGCGCCGGTGGTCGAAAAGGCACCGGAGGCGCGCACCGTCCTGGTCGTCGGCGACTTCATGGCCGGCGGCCTGGCGGAGGGGCTCGACGAGATGTTCGCCGAAAACACCGGCATCCGCGTGGTCGACCGCAGCAAGGGCTCCTCCGGCTTCGTGCGCGACGACTTCTACGATTGGCCGAAGGAGATCGGACCGCTGCTGGAAAGCGAGAAACCGGCCGCGGTGGTGGTCATGATGGGCTCGAACGACCGCCAGCAGATGCGCGTCGGCGACCAGCGCGAGGCGCCGCGCTCGGCGGTCTGGACCATGGCCTACGAGGCCCGCACCAGCGCCTTCGGCAAGGCGATCGCGGCGGCCAAGGTGCCGTTCCTGTGGGTGGGCGTGCCGGCCTTCAAGGCAAGCCGGATGACGGCCGATATGCTGGCCTTCAACGACATCTACAAGGCCGCGGCCGAGGGCGGCGGCGGCGAATTCGTCGACATATGGGACGGCTTCGTGGACGAGAACGGCGCCTTCGTCTCGACCGGCCCGGACGTGAGCGGCCAGCCCGTGCGCCTGCGCACCGACGACGGCATCAACCTCACCCGAGCCGGCAAGCGCAAGGTCGCGTTCTACACCGAAAAGCCGCTGCTCAAGCTGCTCGGCCTGCCGAGCCCCGCAGGCGTGGCCGCAGCGCCCCTGCCCGCGGCCCCTTCTGCCGAAACGCCGCCGGGCGAGGCCGTGCCGGCGGTGGTGGACCGCACCCAGCCCATGCTGCTCGACGACCCGGCGCTGGACGGCGGCACCGAGCTTCTCGGCGCGCAGCCGCAGGCGGCGCCCGCGGAAAAGGTGCTGGTTCAGGGCATCGCGCCGCAGGCAGCGCCCGGCCGCGCCGACGACTTTTCCTGGCCGCCGAAGACCGGATCGGAGAAGCCGGCCGCCGCCGTCAATGCGGCCACCCCGTAGCCCTTCGCCTCAGCGCGGCAGGACGCTCGCGCCCATCAGCGCCTCGTCGATGGCGCGCGCCGCCTGCCTGCCCTCGCGGATCGCCCACACCACCAGCGACTGGCCGCGCCGCGCGTCGCCGGCGGCGAAGAGCCTGTCCATGCTGGTGCGATAGTCGCGGTCATTGGCGGCGACGTTGCGCGAGCGGCGGCTGTCGGTCGCCATCTGCATCCGGCCTTCCAGTTCGGACACCACGCCGGCGGCGAGCGGGCCGGCGAAGCCGATGGCGATGAAGGCGAGGTCGGCGCGGATGACGAATTCGGTGCCGGGTATCGGCTTGCGCTTCTCGTCCACCTCGCAGCACTTCACGCCGGTGAGCTGCCCCTCCTCGCCGATGAACTCCAGCGTCGCCACCTGGAACTCGCGCTCGGCGCCTTCCGCCTGGCTGGAGGAGGTGCGCATCTTGGTCGCCCAGTAGGGCCAGACCGACAGCTTGTCCTCCTTCTCCGGCGGCTGCGGGCGGATGTCGAGCTGGGTCACGCGCACCGCGCCCTGCCGGAAGGCGGTGCCGACGCAGTCGGAGGCGGTGTCGCCGCCGCCCACCACCACCACGTGCTGGCCGCCCGCCAGGATCGGCTGCAACGGCCAGGCGACGGACTGGATGTCCTCGCCGCCGACGCGCCGGTTCTGCTGCACCAGATAGGGCATGGCGTCGTGCACGCCTTCGAGGTCGTCGCCGGGAATGCCGGCCGCGCGCGGCGTTTCCGAGCCGCCGCAGTAGAGCACGGCGTCGTAGTCGGCCAGCAATTCGGCCATCGGCTTGTCGACGCCGACATTGACGCCGCAGAAGAAGGTCACGCCCTCGCCCTGCATCTGCTCGATGCGGCGGTCGATATAATGCTTCTCCATCTTGAAGTCGGGGATGCCGTAGCGCATCAGCCCGCCCGGCCGGCTCTCGCGCTCGTAGACATGCACGTCATGGCCGGCGCGGCCGAGCTGCTGGGCGGCGGCCATGCCGGCCGGGCCGGAGCCGATGACGGCCACGCGCCGGCCCGTCTTGCGCTCCGGCGGATAGGGGCGGATGTAGCCGCTCTCATAGGCCTTGTCGGCCAGCGCCTGCTCGATCGCCTTGATCGAGACCGGGATGTCCTCGAGGTTCAGCGTGCAGGCTTCCTCGCACGGCGCGGGACAGATGCGGCCGGTGAATTCGGGGAAATTGTTGGTGGAGGGCAGGTTGCGGATGGCCGTGTCCCAGTCGCCGCGATAGACGAGATCGTTCCAGTCGGGGATCTGGTTGTGCACGGGACAGCCGGTCGGCCCGTGGCAGTAGGGCACGCCGCAGTCCATGCAGCGCGCGGCCTGCTTTTCCACTTCCGTGTCCGACATCGGCAGCGTGAACTCGCGGAAATGCCGGATGCGGTCGGCCGCCG
>DAOKZN010000322.1:0-3289 GCA_035325625.1 Mesorhizobium sp.
CACCTGCGCCGACAGCGTCTGCACGCCGTTGATGGCCAGGAACGACTGGTCGTCGAGCGTGTCGACGGCAAGGCCGTCGGGGTCTTGCTCGCAGGTGAACTGGCACGAATCCTTGTGCAGCCCGTTGAGCCTCGCGTGATAGCAGCGCCCGGAGAGCGCCAGCGGCAGCCGGCCGAAGGCGAAGATCTCGAACCCGGTCCCGGGGCAGGCGGCGGCGATCGCGCCCACGGTCTTCAGGGAGAGCTCGACCGGCGGGCAGATGGTGGCCGCGCCGTGGCGGATGAGGAAGCGCGCCGTGGCCTCGTTGTAGACGTTGAGGAAGGGGCCGGTCACGAACGGCCGGCCGCTGCGGGCGGGCAGCGCGGTGACGTCGTTGATCTCCACCAGCCTGCCGTCCGCGCAAAGCTCCTCCACGGCGCGGCGCTCGCGCACCGTGGCGGGGGCGGCCAGCGTGGACAGCACCACCTCCTTGCCGCCGCGCTCCAGCCGCTCGATGATCTCCGGCCAGACGGGGTCGGAAAACGGCATGCGCTTGCCGCACACCACCTCGCCGACATGGACGCGTTCCACCGGCGCCTCGTCGGCGATACGGGTGTAGAAGCTGCGCAGCCGGTCGGCCGGCCAGTGGAAGAAGAGCGGCCCGAGCGTCAGGCTGATCTGCGGCATGGCCTATCTCCAGATCTTGCGGTAGGCGCCGGTGGTCTGCCGGCCGCCCTCGGACATGCCGGCCAGGATGCTGTCGATCTCGGTGGCGTCGTAGCCCTGCTCGGCGGCGTCCACCGCCCTCCTGAAGGCGCGCACCACTTCCGTGACATAGCCCTTGCCGCGCTGGCGCCCCTCGATCTTCAGCGCGGTGACGCCGGCCGTTTTTAGCGCCACGATCATGCTGCCGGCATTGAGGCTCACCGGGTCCTCGAACAGGTAGCCGGCCTTGTCGCCGGCCTTGAACCTGCCCTTGCACAGGGTGGGATAGCCGGCGGGCTCGCCGGGCTCGTAGCGGTCGATGGTGAAGCCGGCCAGCCGCGCCGCCGTGCCTTGCGCGTCCTCGTCGTAGCTCACCATCTCGGGCGGGGAGCACACGCCGTTGAGGTTCGGCGACCTGCCGGCGGCATAGGAGGAGAGGTGGCAGCGCCCCTCGATCATCACGCACAGGCCGCCGAAGACGAAGGCCTCGGTCTCCACGTCGATGGCGCGGTTGAGGGCGGCGATCTCCTGCACCGAAAGCACGCGCGGCAGCACCACCCGGCGCACGCCGAAGGCCTGCGCATAGAAGCCGATCGCCTCCGGCGTGGCGGCGGCGGCCTGCACGGACAGGTGCAGGCGCGTGTGGGGATGCTCGCCCGCCATATGGTCGAGCACGGCGATGTCGGCTGCGATGACGGCGTCGGCGCCGCATTCGGCCGCCGTGTCGGCCGCCCTGCGCCAGGGGTCGGTGCCGCCGGCCCGCGCGAAGGTGTTGATGGCCACCAGAACCTTGCTGCCGTGGTCGTGGGCGAAGCGGATGCCTTCCGCCATCTCCTGCGGCGAGAAATTGAGGCCGGGGAAGTTGCGCGCGTTGGTCTCGTCGCGGAAGCCGCAATAGACTGCGTCGGCGCCCGCCCGCACGGCCGCGCGCAAAGTGGCCGGGGTTCCGGCCGGGCAGACCAGCTCCATGCGGGGTCCGCTCATGCCCGGCCGCCTTCGCGCACGGGCGCGCTCGCCGCCAGATGGCGGACCGCGCCCAGCCCGCCGAGAATGCCGGCGTCCGCAAAGCGGGCCAGCGTGCCGCGCAGGCCGAGCAGGTCGGAGGGGCGAAGCTCGGCATCTTCTATGGCGTTGCGCAGCGCCACCACCGCCTCGGTGCGGCCGCTGACGGAGATGGTGCGGTGGAAGAACAGCGCGTCGCCGTCCAGCGTGCCGTCGAGTATGCCGAGCAGCATCAGGATGGGACCGCGGATGACGACGTCGCAGGGGGTAGCGCCGCTCTTGCCGGTGACGCGCACCAGCGATGCGCGGCCGTCCGGCACCACGGAAAAGGCGAAGGGCAGGTCGGTCGGGTCGATGAGATAGCGTGCCGAGCGGTGCTCGCCCAGCCGCTCGAACAGGCCGGGCCGGCGGCGGGCCAGCGAGCGCAGCGACATGGTCAGCAGCGGCCCCAGCGGCAGGCCGGTAAATGGCGGCAGAAGGCGCCGGGCAAAGGCCGGCAATCTGAGTTCTTCGTTTCCTGCCGCCATTCCCGCCCTCCGGTCTGTCGTCGACGCGCCACAATAGGCAGCGCCGTCTGCGAAAAGTTTGCTCCGGATCAAATAGCGGGCGAAAACACTCCCGGCGGGCGCATGCGGGCGCGGCGACCGGACACATCCAATCGCGGCCGCTTCTCGCATAGAATAAGCGGCTGGTGGGCGGTGCGATCGGCAAGGAGGTCGCCGTGCAGTCGGATGAGCGGCGCTGGCCGCAGACCGACAGGGTCTGGCAGCAATTCGCGCTGATGGACCTGGTCATGCAACGGGTGGGCGTCGACCCCGCTGTGGCGGCCCGCATGGCCGGGGGCGCCGCGCTCGCCGAGGCCCGCAACACCTGCCTGAGCTGCCCCTTCCATCGCGAATGCCGCCGCTGGCTGGAAAGCGGCGGCGATTTTTCCGAGCTGGCCGGCTTCTGCCCGAATGCCGGTTTCTTCCGGGAATGCAGCCGGCGGCGGGCCTGACGGGTGTCTTTGCGCAATCTCAACGAATCCCCGTGCCGGCCGTGGCATCGCTGCGCTGCCGGTGCAGCAGGTATGCCCATGAGAATTGGGGGAATCTGGCCGGGACAGGATTTTTCATGCATCAGCGCAGCCTCCCCCTGTTTCACGATCTCGGCTCGTTCCTCGCCTTTCTGGAAGGGAAGGGCGAACTCGCCACGATCTCCGCGCCCGTCTCCATGCGGCTGGAGATCACGGAGATCCACCGCCGGGTGATCGCCGCCGGCGGGCCGGCGCTGCGGCTGACGCGGGCGCTGGACCAGCGCGGCGCGCCCGCCGGCATGCCGGTGGTGACGAACCTGTTCGGCACGGCCGGGCGCGTGGCCTGGGGGCTGGGCACGGAGCTGGACGGCCTCGGTCGGCTCGGGGCGCTGCTGGCCTGGATGCGCTCGCCGCAGCCGCCGCAGAACCTGCGGCAGGCGCGGCAGATGCTTCCCGCGGCGCGCAGCGCGCTTCAGGCAAGGCCCAGGATCGTCGGCGCGCCGCGTGAATGGAAGAACGCCGATCCCGACTTCTCGCTGCTGCCGGTGCAGACCTGCTGGCCGGGCGACGCCGGCCCGCTGATCACCT
>DAOKZN010000323.1:0-3280 GCA_035325625.1 Mesorhizobium sp.
CGACGCGCTTCTGCCTGTGCCTCTACGAATCGCCGATGATCGCGCCGGAAGGCTTTTCCATCACCGTCTCGCCGTTCCGCCGTCCCACCCTCGAAACCATGCCCACCAACGCCAAGGCCGGCTGCCTCTATCCCAACAACGGCCGCGCCATATTGGAGGCCAGGTCGCGCGGCTTCGACAATGCGCTGGTGCTGGACATGCTCGGCAACGTGGCCGAGACCGCTTCGTCCAACATCTTCATGGTCAAGGACGGGCACGTCTTCACGCCGGCCGCCAACGGCACCTTTCTGTCCGGCATCACCCGCCGGCGCACCATCGCCCTGCTCGGCGACTACGGCTTCCGCACCGTCGAAAAGACGCTGTCGGTGCGCGATTTCCTCGACGCGGACGAAATCTTCTCCACCGGCAACCATTCCAAGGTGGTGCCGGTCATCCGCATCGAGGATCGCGAGCTCCAGCCCGGCCCCGTGGCCCGCAAGGCGCGGGAGCTTTATTGGGAATGGGCGCATTCGACTTCCGCCGGATGAACGGCTAGAAGGAACCGCGCACCGCCTCCGGAGTTGTTGTCCGAAGGCGTGTCCAGCCTATCTTAGACCGGTATCGATACCGGATTTCCATGAGGGAGTATGATCCATGGCTTTTGAATTGCCCGCTTTGCCGTACGACTATGAGGCGCTGCAGCCTTACATGTCGAAGGAGACGCTCGAATATCACCACGACAAGCACCACAAGGCCTATGTGGACAACGGCAACAAGCTGGCCGCCGAGGCCGGGCTGGAAAACCTTTCGGTCGAGGACGTGGTCAAGCAGTCCTTCGGCAAGAACCAGGGCCTGTTCAACAACGCTGCCCAGCACTACAACCACATCCACTTCTGGAAGTGGATGAAGAAGGGCGGCGGCGGCAACAAGCTGCCGGCCAAGCTGCAGAAGGCGTTCGACAGCGACCTCGGCGGCTATGACAAGTTCAAGGCCGATTTCACCAATGCCGGCGCCACCCAGTTCGGCTCGGGCTGGGCCTGGGTCGCGGTCAAGAACGGCAAGCTGGAAATCTCCAAGACCCCGAACGGCGAGAACCCGCTCGTCCACGGCGCCAGCCCCATCCTCGGCGTCGACGTGTGGGAGCATTCCTACTACATCGACTACCGCAACGCGCGGCCGAAATACCTCGAAGCCTTCGTCGACAATCTCATCAACTGGGACCACGTGCTCGAGCTGTACGAGAAGGCGACGGCCTGATCGCTTGGCGACGAATTGCCTCCCAAGGAGCCCCGGCTCGCACCGGGGCTTTTCTTTTGCGTGCCGGGCGGCCTCCCTCACGCAAGCGTGAGGAGAAGTTGAGGTGCTTTTTGCGCCACCTTCGTGCCGTATGGACCGACCGATTTTCCTGCAACCGTCATCTTGAACCGTCATGGAGCCCTGAAACGATGAGAAAGCTTTTACTCGCCATCTCGCTGCTCGCGCTTGGCGCTTCGGCCGCCCAGGCCGACGCGATCAAGGATCGCCAGGCGCTGATGAAGGAGCGCGGCAAGCTGGCCGGCGCGCTTTCCAAGGTGGTCAAGGGTGAGGAGCCATTCGACGCGGCTGCCGTGATGGCCGCCTTGCAGGCTCTCCAGGCCAATGCCGAGAAGACCGATGTGGCGGCGCTGTTCCCGGCCGGCACCGACCAGGGCGACACCGAGGCCTCGCCGAAAATCTGGCAGGACATGGAGGGCTTCAACGCCGCCGAGGACAAATACCTGGCCACGGTCAAGGCCGCTGCCGCCTCCGCCCCGGCCGATGCCGACGCATTGAAGGGCCAGCTCGGCGCCATCGGCGCGGATTGCGGCGCCTGCCACCAGTCCTTCCGCCTGAAGAAGGGCTGACGGCCCGGCATGTGCCTGGGCAGCAGGATCGCCGCGACGGTAGCGGTTCTGGCCGTGGCGGGCGCCGCGGCCGGCTGGGTGCTGTCGGCGCCGGTGCGGCTGGATGCCGCCACGCTCGCCGCTCTCGGCCCGGGCGATGCGGCGCGCGGCAAGCGCATCTTCTTCGCCGGCGGCTGCGCCTCCTGCCATGCCAAGGCCAAGGCCGAGGGCGATGCCCGTTTCGAGCTCGGCGGCGGGGTCGAGCTGAAGACGGCCTTCGGCACCTTCGTCGCCCCCAATATCTCCCAGGACCGGAAGGACGGCATCGGCGCCTGGTCGACGGAGGATTTCGCCAACGCCATGATGGCCGGCGTGTCGCCCTCGGGCGAACATCTCTATCCGGCCTTTCCCTACGCCTCCTATGCGCGCATGAAGCCGGCGGACGTCGCCGACCTCCACGCCTTCCTCAAGACGCTGCCGGCGGTGGCCGGCAAGGCGCCGGATCACGCGCTGGGCTTTCCCTTCAACGTCCGCCGCGGCATCGGCCTGTGGAAGCGGCTTCATCTCGATCCGCAGCCGGTGGTCGATTTTCCGACCGGCGCGCCCGATCTCGTGCTCGCCGGCCGCTATCTCGTGGAAGGGCCCGGCCATTGCGGCGAATGCCACACGCCGCGCGACCAGACCGGCGGCACCAGGAAGGACCAATGGCTGGCCGGCGCGGCGGCGGCCGAGGGCGAGGGCATCGTGCCGAACATCACCGCCGGCCCCGGCGGCATCGGCGACTGGTCGGCCGACGACATCGCCAACTATCTGGAGACCGGCTTCACGCCGGATTTCGACACCGTGGGTGGCTCCATGGTGGACGTGCAGAAGAACATGGCCGAGCTGACGGCCGACGACCGCGCGGCGATCGCCGCCTATCTGAAGGCCGTTCCGCCGCAACCCAACGGCTATCCGCCGCGCAAGCCGGCCGCCACCGAGTGACGGCGGCGGCCTGAGCTCCGTTACACCGATAAACCGGTCCGGCCCGTCACCTTGAGCGCGAAGGCGTAGGTGTAGGCGACCTCTTCCAGCCGCGAGAACCGCCCGGAGGCGCCGGCATGGCCGGCATCCATGTTGATGCGGAACAGGACGGGATTGTCTCCCGCCTTCAGTTCGCGCAGCCGCGCCGCCCATTTGGCCGGCTCCCAATAGGTCACCCGCGGGTCGGTCAGCCCAGCCACCGCGAGGATCGGCGGATAGTCGAGCGTGGCGACGTTGTCGTAAGGGGAGTAGGCCGCGATCGTGCGGTAGTCCTCGGCCGAGGCGATGGGGTTGCCCCATTCCGGCCATTCCGGCGGGGTCAGCGGCAGCGTCTCGTCGAGCATGGTGGTCAGCACGTCCACGAAGGGCACCTCGGCGACGATGCCGCCGAAGGCTTCGGGCGCCATGTTGGCCAC
>DAOKZN010000324.1:0-3270 GCA_035325625.1 Mesorhizobium sp.
CGCGCAGGATCCAGGTGACGAGGTCGCGCACGTTCTGCACGCGCACGCAGCCCGACGAATCGAAGCGCATCAGCTTGTTGAACAGGCTCTGCTGCGGCGTGTCGTGCATGTAGACGCCGTCCGGGCTGGGGAAGTTGATCTTCACCGACGCCATGGCGTTGTTGCTGCCCGGATCCTGGCGGAAGCGATACTTCGTCGCCTCTTCCGTCGACCAGTCGACATTCAGCGGGTCGACCTCGCTGCCGTCCGGCGCGAACAGGCGGATGTGGCTGTCCTTCAGGTAGTTGGGGTCCTTGCGCATCAAGGGGATGATGTCCTTGCGCACGATCGAGACGGGCGACGTCCAGTACGGATTGACGATGATCTCGTTGATCTTGGAATTGACGATCGGGGTCGGCCGGTCGATCTTGCCGACGATAGCCGTGTGGCGCAGCACCACGCGGCCGTTCTCCACCGCCTCGATCTGGGCCGCCGGGATGTTGACCAGCACGTAGCGGTCGCCGAGCGTGCCAACCTTCTCGCGCAGCCGGCCCAGATTCGTCTGCAACTGGCCGAGCCGCACGGGCGCCGGCACGTTCATGGCGGCGTAGGTGTATTTGCCGGTCACGCCGTCGGCCGGCAGCCCGTGGCGAAGCTGGAAGCGCTTCAGCGCGGAATCGACATAGGAATCGAAGGACTGCGAGATGCCCGCGCTCTGCGGCAGGTCGCCCGAAACCATCAGACGCTGGCGCAGCGGGCCCACGTCGGGATCGGACACGCCGAGCAGCAGCTTCTTGGTATCGGGCACCTGCGGCCAGCCGCCCTGGGCGACGATGTTCTGGTACTGCGCGATCGCCTGCTCGGTGTAGTTCACCGTCTGCGGGCTGAAGATCGGAAGCGTGGAGGCCACCTTCGTGCTCTGGCCGGCGCGCGCGTCGAACGTATCGTCCCAGTTGCCGGCCATCTTGAAGATATCGCCCAGAATGTCCTGCGCGCTGGCCTTGCCGGCGAAAAGGGAGGCGGCAAGCATGGTCGCTCCGGAAAGGAAGGTGCGACGGCTGGTGATCATCGACGTCTCAGACATGTTCAAACAATTCGATCCATCGGTTCGGCTCATGGCGGCTCGCCTCATCCTATGGCGGCCATCCTTAACAATCAGCCAACCATATCTCACATCGCGCCGTGCGGAAACGCGACGGCACATGGGACATTTCCGCGGGAGCGACTTCCTGCCGGGCAGGACGGCTTTCCCGCAGCGCCTTGCTTCAGCATGGGCCCAAGGCACGCATTCTCGCTTTCATCCGAATATGGCGGCAACGTGGCGTTGCGGCATCGCCGTCGCCCGCTTCGACCCGGAAAAGCATGGTCCGTGCCTTTTCGGCACCAGCGCGCGGGCCACAGGCCGCCCGCATGCGGTCGGGGTACGAAAGGCGCCTACATGCGATAGGCGATGGTGTCGTTCCAGAAACGGTCCAGGCGCTGGAGCGCGCGGTTCATCTGCTTGAACTCGTCCTGGTTGATGCCGCCGACCTGCTCGATGGAGCCGATGTGGCGCTCGTAGAGCCCGCCGACCACCTCGGCCACTTCCTGGCCCTTCTCCGTCAGGCTCACCCGCACCGAGCGGCGGTCGATGCGCGAGCGCTGGTGGTTGATGAAGCCGAGGTCGACGAGCTTCTTCAGGTTGTAGGACACGTTCGAGCCCAGATAGTAGCCGCGCGAGCGCAGCTCGCCGGCGGTCAGCTCGGCATTGCCGATGTTGAAGAGGAGCAGCGCCTGGATGGCGTTGATGTCGGAGCGGCCGTTACGGTCGAACTCGTCCTTGACCACGTCGAGCAGACGGCGGTGCAACCTTTCCACGAGCTGGAGCGATTCCATGTAGAGCGAGCGGATCGCCTCGCGACGGTCGTCGGATACATTGGCGGTCTTGGCCGCCGAACGCGCGTTGATCATTGTCCTTGCCTCTCGTTTGTCGCCCGGTGATTTTTTGTTTTTCTCACCTTGGTCGCGACCCTATCGAATGCACATAAAATTCGACTTAAACACCAAGGCTAACAAGAGCTTACCGGCACAAGGCTTCGAAAGAGGCTTAACGAACGGTCATCTTCAGGCGAAGAATTAACCTAAATTTTTAGCTAGCTTCAGCCCGCTGCTTCCTGGGCGGCGCGGCGGCAGCGCAGATGCAGCACCACGCGAAAGGCGAGATAGGCCAGGGCCACCAGCCCGTGCGCGGCCACGAGCATGTGGCGCTCGCCGAAAAGCTGCGGGAAGCCTTCATACATGACCGTTTCCGTCGCCGCGCAGATGAACCAGATGACAGGTCCCCACGAGGTCAGCATCCACAGGCCGGCGGCCGCGAAGGGAAAGAAGACCGCCAGCGTCGCCGACGCCACCTGCCAGTGCATGGGCATCAGGTCGAAGCGCCAGAGCGGGTCGGGAAAGATGCCGATCAGCCGCACCCAGTAGAGGGTGCCGAACAGCAGACAATATCCGGCCACGACCCGCTGGAACCAGGCGAAGGCGATCTCGACGCCAGACGGTTCGAGCAGGACGCGTCGGGGCGCCAGATCGCTCACAGCACCAGTTCCTTGCTGCCGAGCGGCGCGAAATAGGCGTCGATGTCGGCCCCGGCGACCTCGCCGAGCCCGGCGGGCCGCCACGCCGGCTTCCTGTCCTTGTCGATGATGGCGGCGCGGATGCCTTCATAGAAGTCGTGGCCGGCCAGCATGCGGTTGAGGATGCGGAACTCCATCTTCATGCATTCGTCCATCGAAAGCCCGCGACCGTTGCTGATCTGCCGGAAGGCGACATGCAGGCTGGTGGGAGAGCGGCTCCCAAGCGTCGCCAGCGTGCGGGCGGCGAAATCGTCGGCCGGCGCGGCACGCTCCAGGCTCGCCACCACCTCCTCCAGCGTGTCGGCCGAGAAATGCGTCTCGATCCTGTCCAGCACGGCCGCATCGATCTCGCTCGGCACATTCATGGAAAGGCCGCGCAGAACCGCATCGGGGTCGCCGCTGCGAGCCAGTTCCTCGACGAGGGCGGCCTGATCCGTCGCCTTCACCGCATGGGTGGCGAGGCCGCAGCCCACCGCATCGCCGTGGCGTATGCGCTCGCCGGTGAGGCCGAGATACATGCCGAAGCCGCCCAGCGGAGCCAGGAGGTGGCTGCCACCGACATCCGGGAAGAAGCCGATGCCGACCTCCGGCATGGCGAACTGCGCATTTTCCGTCATGAGGCGATGCGAGCCGTGGAAGGAGACGCCGACGCCGCCGCCCATGACGATGCCGTCGATCA
>DAOKZN010000325.1:0-3268 GCA_035325625.1 Mesorhizobium sp.
CTTGGCTGCAACATGCTCTAGGCCCTGACGGCCTGCCGCGGCGGCATCAGCCGGCCCGGTCGTGCAGGATCAGGTCGGCCGGGCGCCGCCGGGCCAGCACGCGCTCGATGTTGGGCATGTCGTTGGAGGCGATCCAGGCCAGCGCGTCGGCCTCGCTGCGGCCGTGCTCGTGCCAGCGCTGGCGCAGCCGCCGCTCCAGTTCGCCGCGCGGCACGTCCAGGAAGATGCTGAAGTCGAACAGCGGCGCCAGCCGCGACCACGGCTCCTCGTCGAGCAGCAGGTAGTTGCCCTCCACCAGAACGAAGCGCACGTCGGCGCCGATCACCGCGGCCGCCGCGCGCGACAGCTCGACCGAACGGTCGAAGACGGGAATGGCGATGTCCGGCTCGCCGGCGCGGATGCGCTTCAGCAGCACCTCGAAGCCGGCGAAGTCGAAGGTTTCCGGGGCGCCCTTGCGCGAACGCAGGCCGCGCCGCTCCAGCACCGCGTCGTCATAGTGGAAGCCGTCCATCGGCACGACTTCCACCGCACCTTCCGGCAGCACGCCGTGCAGCGCCGAGGACAGCGTCGACTTGCCGGCGCCGGGCGGGCCGGCGATGGCCACGACGAACCGCCTGGCCTTTCCCGCGCGCCGGAAGATGGTGGCGGCGATTGTGGCGATCTCGGACATTGCGCTCGCTCCGCTCGATCCCCCGTATCCGCCACAATCCGAAAAATCGGGTGCCGCCGTCAAGCCTCGCCGATGCGCAGGAACGCACCGTCGAAGGGCGCCTCGCGCACGGTGCCATCCGCCATCGCCAGCCGCAGCCGGTCCGGCAGCATGGCGACGGAGGCGGGCGGCAGGTTGTCTTCCAGAGGCAGTGCGCCGATGACCTGCCGGAAGGTGGCGCGCCCGCCTTGCACGAGTTCGAAAGCGGTGGGCACGCCCTCCCGCTTCAGCCAGTTGTCGCCCACGGAGGCGGCGTGGCCGATGGCCGCGCGCCCGTCCTCGATGCCGAGCACGCCGCGATGGCGGCCGTTCCAGGGCGCGTGGTCGCGTCCGCCATTGCTGATCCACAGCATGGTGACGGGAAGCTCAGCCGGGTTCTTCAGCACCAGCACGAGGTCGCGCTCGGCGCGGCGCGCCGCTGCCGTCCAGCCCGGCCCGCCGTGATCGGCCTCGACCAGAGTGACGAAATCCTCGTGGCGGCGGTTCATCGCATAGTCCGTCAGGTCCGCCGTACCGCCTGCCGCCGCCGGGAAGCGGGCCGGATCGGCGCCGCGCGCAGGGTAGGCCAGGAGGAAACGGCCGGGAACCGGCTCCAGAGGCGCCTCAGGCGTGGCCGCGAAGCGCTTCGGGGAAAAGGCCAGCCGGCCGCCCTCGCCCATCGCCGTCATGGCGTGGTGGGCCACGGAAATGGCGCCGGAGCCGCCGATGAAGGCATGCTCCTGGTAGAGGAACGGGTGGCCGTGGCGCAGCGCAAGCAGCTTTTCCACCGTGGCGCCCATGACCTCGCGGCGCAGGCGCAACACGGCGCGCCAGCCGTCGCCGGTCGCGGCACTTTCCACCACGTCCCAGGGGCTGTTGGCGGGCCAGCCGTGGAGCGGCGCTTCCTCCACGTCGCTGCGGGAGAACGGCGCGCACAAAAAATCGCCGGACAGGCGCGCCACGCCTTCCGGCAGGTCCTCGGGCAGGCTTTCGCGCGGCTCGTCCAGCCAGGGCGCGCGGTGCAGCGGCCTGAGCAGGCGTCCTCCGGACTCGATCGAAAGCGCTGCCAGGTGGCCGACCGAGAGGTCCACCGACACCGAAATGCCCTTCGCCGTGATCGTGAACGCGTCCATGGCCTGTCCCGATTCGCCTTCCACGCAGCAAAGCGCGCATCGGGACAGGCGCGCAAGCCCGCAAAAGCTGGGCATACGGCCCGCCGGGAAGGCGCCCGAAATGGACGGCGCCGAAATGCTGGGCTAGTGTCGGCGCGATAAAGTCCTGCCTTTCTTTCAAGAACAGCCCGCCTTGCCGATTTCCCGTTTCCTGTCCCTAGCGGAAAGATGCCTTGCGATCCTCGCCCTCGCGGCGTTCGTCGCCGGCTGCACCACGACCACGCCGCCTGAGGCCGTGCTTTCGGTGCCGGCGCCGGAGCAGAAATATGCGGCGATCGTGGTCGACGCGAAGACCGGCAAGCAATTGTTCGAGTCGAACTCGACGGCGCAGCGCTATCCTGCCTCGCTGACCAAGATGATGACGCTCTACCTGCTGTTCGAGGCGCTGGATTCAGGCCGCGTGACGAAGGAGACGCAGATTCCGGTTTCGGCCCATGCGGCGGCGCAACCGCCCACCAAGCTCCATTTCAAGCCGGGCGAGACGGTCGACGTCGACACCGCGATCCGTGCGCTGACGGTCAAGTCGGCCAACGACGTGGCGGTGGCGGTGGGCGAATATCTGGCCGGCAGCGAGGAGGCCTTTGCTGCTTCCATGACCGAAAGGGCGCGCCGGATCGGCATGCGCAACACCGTGTTCCGCAACGCCTCCGGCCTGCCGGACGACGGGCAGCACACCACCGCGCGCGACATGGCGGTGCTGGGGCTGGCGCTGCGCCAGCGCTTCCCGCAATATTACTACTACTTCTCGGCGAAGGATTTCACGTTCCGCGGCAGGCCGGTGCGCGGCCATAACGACCTGCTGGGGCGCGTGGCAGGCGTGGACGGCATCAAGACCGGCTATATCCGCGCTTCCGGCTTCAACATCGTCACCTCCTATGACGCGGGCGGCAAGCGTTTCGTCATCGTGGTGATGGGCGCCGACAGCGCCCGCGCCCGCAACGCCCATGTGGAGGCGCTGCTGGAGCGCGCGCTGACGCCGAAGGCGGGCGATCCGCGCCTGGTGTTCAACCAGCCTTGAGCTTTTCCGCCTTCGCCCGCTCCATGGCGGCGACGACCATGCGCTGGGCATAGGCGGCGTCGTGCCAGCCGTCGATCTTGACCCACTTGCCGGGCTCCAGATCCTTGTAGTGCTGGAAGAAGTGCGACACCTGGTCGAGCGTGATCTGCGGCAGGTCGGTGTAGTTGAACACCTTCTCGTAGCGCTTGGTCAGGTGCGGCGAGGGAACGGCGATGATCTTCTCGTCCTGGCCGGCATTGTCCTCCATCACCAGCACGCCGATGGGCCGCACGTTGATGATGCAGCCCGGCACCAGGGCGCGCGTGTTGCAGACCAGCACGTCGATGGGGTCGCCATCGTCCGACAGCGTGTGCGGCACGAAGCCGTAATTGCCCGGATAGCGCATCGGCG
>DAOKZN010000326.1:0-3266 GCA_035325625.1 Mesorhizobium sp.
TCGGGCTGCGTGCGCGTGCAGAACGTGCGCGACCTCGTCACCTGGATCCTGCGCGACACGCCGGGCTGGGACCGGCAGAGCTTCGAGGCCGCGATCAAGACGGGCGAGAACCGGCCGGTCGCCGTCACCAATCCGGTGCCCGTGCATTTCCTCTACGTCACGGCCTGGTCCACCGGCCCCGGCGTCGTCCAGTTCCGCGACGACATCTACCGTGAGGACGGCGTGGATTCCCTCCAGATCACGTCCTCGCTGTAGGCCGACACTCTTTTCCAGACTGATCCAGACTGATGCGAAAGCCGCCCATCCGGGCGGCTTTTTCGTCGGCGGGAAAGGCTGGCGCATTCGGGCCAGCAAATTTCGCGCACCGAGCGTGGCACGACATGGGCAACTGTGTTAAGGCCGCGCCAGTTTCCTCACCGTCAGCAGGGATTTTCGCCATGGCAACAGCAACGGCCGCTTCGAACTCGTTCGAGGCCTTCTTCGAAACAACGCTCGCCGATGCCGATCCGGAAATCTTCGGCGCCATCCGCAACGAGCTCGGCCGCCAGCGCCACGAGATCGAGCTGATCGCTTCCGAGAACATCGTCAGCCGTGCCGTGCTGGAAGCGCAGGGCTCGATCATGACCAACAAATATGCCGAGGGCTATCCGGGCAAGCGCTACTATGGCGGCTGCCAGTTCGTGGACGTGGCCGAGGAACTGGCCATCGAGCGCGCCAAGAAGCTGTTCGACTGCAAGTTCGCCAACGTCCAGCCCAATTCGGGAAGCCAGATGAACCAGGCCGTGTTCCTGGCGCTGCTGCAGCCGGGCGACACCTTCATGGGCCTCGACCTGAACTCGGGCGGCCACCTGACCCACGGCTCGCCGGTGAACATGAGCGGCAAGTGGTTCAAGGTCGTCTCCTACGGCGTGCGCAAGGACGACCATCTGCTCGACATGGACGAGGTGGAGCGGCTGGCCCAGGAGCACAAGCCGAAGCTGATCCTGGCCGGCGGCACCGCCTATTCGCGCATCTGGGACTGGAAGCGCTTCCGCGAGATCGCCGATTCGATCGGCGCGTATCTGATGGTGGACATGGCCCACATCGCCGGCCTCGTCGCCGGCGGCCAGCATCCGTCGCCGCTGCCGCATGCCCATGTGGTGACCACCACCACGCACAAGAGCCTGCGCGGCCCGCGCGGCGGCATGGTGCTGACCAATGACGAGGACATCGCCAAGAAGATCAACTCCGCCGTGTTCCCGGGCCTGCAGGGCGGCCCGCTGATGCATGTCATCGCCGCCAAGGCCGTCGCCTTCGGCGAGGCGCTGAAGCCCGAGTTCAAGACCTACGCGGCCAATGTCGTCGCCAACGCCAAGGCGCTTGCCTCCAGCCTCAAGGAGACCGGCCTCGACATCGTCTCGGGCGGCACCGACAACCACCTCATGCTGGTCGACCTGCGGCCGAAGAACGCCACCGGCAAGCGCGCCGAGGCGGCGCTGGGCCGGGCCAACATCACCTGCAACAAGAACGGCATCCCCTTCGACCCGGAAAAGCCCTTCGTGACCTCGGGCGTGCGGCTGGGAACGCCGGCCGGCACCACGCGCGGCTTCGGCCAGGCCGAGTTCCGCGAGATCGGCCACCTGATCGCCGAGGTGCTGGACGGGCTGAAGGCCGCCAATTCCGACGAGGGCAACGCTGCCGTCGAGGCGGCGGTGAAGGCCAAGGTGGTGGCGCTGACCGACCGCTTCCCGCTCTATCCCTATCTGGGGTGAGGGGGAAGCTTGCTGCTCTTGATTTGAGCCAGCCTCGGTAATACCTTTCTGAAAACAGGTATTACCGAGGCTGTCATGAGCACGAAAGTCACGACGAAAGGGCAGGTCACCATTCCCAAGACGGTGCGCGAGATGTTGCGTGTCGAACCCGGCGGGGAAGTCGAGTTTCGGCTGAACGACCGCAATGAGGTGGTTATACAGCGCGTGGACGGGAAGAAGATAACCAGCCGATTTGACAAATATCGGGGCATGCTCGGCCCGGGTCTGACAACGGACGAGATCATGGCCCTTACGCGCGGTGACGATTGGCGCTCATAGATTCGAACGTGCTGCTCGATCTGCTGACCGGGGATCCTGTTTGGGAGGATTGGTCTGTGCAAGCGCTCGCCGGTGCTCAGGCGACGGGTTTCTTGGCCATCAATGACATCGTGTACGCCGAGCTGGCGACGAGATTTGAAGCCGTGGAGGCGCTCGATGGATTTGTCACGGATGCCGGTCTGCAAATGTTGCCGATCCCGCGCGCCGCACTTTTCATGGCGTCCAAGGTTCATGCGCTCTATCGGCGTGCCGGAGGCATCAGGACTGGAGTATTGCCCGATTTTTTCATCGGGGCTCACGCGGCCGTCCTCCGTTTGCCTATCGTGACGCGGGACGGCGGACGTTATCGGACCTATTTTCCCACAGTTGAACTTATAACTCCAAAGATGAACTAGGCCATGCGCTGCCCCTATTGCCAGTCCGAAGATACGCAGGTGAAGGATTCGCGCCCCGCCGAGGATGGCGCGGCGATCCGCAGGCGGCGCGTCTGCCCCGATTGCGGCGGCCGCTTCACCACCTTCGAGCGGGTGCAGCTGCGCGACCTCGTCGTCATCAAGAAATCCGGCCGCAAGGTGCCCTTCGACCGCGACAAGCTGGCGCGCTCGATGGAGACGGCGGTGCGCAAGCGCAACGTCGATCCCGAGCGCATCGACCGTGCCGTCACCGGCATCGTGCGCCAGCTCGAAAGCTCCGGCGAGAACGAAATCCCCTCCGCCGAGGTCGGCCGGCTGGTGATGGAGGCGCTGAAGTCGCTCGACGACGTGGCCTATGTGCGCTTCGCCTCCGTCTACCGCAATTTCCGCGAGGCCAAGGATTTCCACGACGTGCTCGGCGAGTTGAAGGGCGACGAGGAGCAGCCCTGACCATGGCGGCGAACGGCAGGGCCGGGCAGGAGGCACTCGACCGCCGCTTCATGGCCGCGGCGCTCAGGCTGTCGCGCCGCAACGCCGGCCGCACCTCCACCAACCCGTCCGTCGGCACGATCATCGTGCGCGATGACGGCGCCGGGCCGATGATCGTCGGCACCGGCGTCACCGCGATAGGCGGCCGCCCGCATGCCGAGACGGAGGCGCTGGCCGAGGCCGGCGAACTGGCGCGCGGCGCCACCGCCTATGTCACCCTGGAGCCCTGCGCCCATCACGGCCGCACCCCGCCCTGCGCGGTCGCGCTGGTCGAAGCCGGCATCGCGCGCGTGGT
>DAOKZN010000327.1:0-3243 GCA_035325625.1 Mesorhizobium sp.
CTGGCCCGCGGCCTGGGACGAGCCGGCGAAGGCGTTTCGCGAGCGGCTGTCGCGGCAGGGGCGGGCGCGGCTGGACCTGGCCTACGGGCCGGCGCCGCGCAACCGCTTCGACCTGTTCCTGCCGGAGGCCGCGCCGCGCGGCCTCGCCGTCTTCGTCCACGGCGGCTACTGGATGGAAACGGACAAGAAGACCTGGTCGCATCTGGCGGCCGGGCCGCTGGCGCATGGCTACGCGGTCGCCCTGCCCTCCTACACGCTCTGCCCGGACACGCGCATTTCCGGCATCGTGCGCGAGGTCGCCGCGGCGGTGGAGGCGGCCGCTGCCATGGTGAGCGGCCCGCTGATGCTGAGCGGCCATTCGGCCGGCGGGCAGCTCGCCTGCCGCATGGCCTGCGCCGCTTCGCCGCTGGCGGCCGCCGTGCAGGCGCGGCTGCGCCATGTCGTCTCAATCTCGGGCCTGCACGATCTCAGGCCGCTTTTGCGAACGTCGATGAATGCCAGGCTCCGCCTCGACCAGGCAGAGGCCGCGGCCGAAAGCCCGGCGCTGCTGGAGCCCGTGCGAGGCGCGCGCCTGACCTGTTGGGCAGGGGCTGCCGAGCGCGCCGAATTCGTGCGGCAGAACGCGCTTCTGGCCAATATCTGGACCGGGCTGGGCGCGGCGGCGCAAGCGGTTCTGGAGCCGGACCGCCACCACTATTCCATCGTCGACGGGCTGACCGATCCCGCGCACCCGTTGACCCTGGCCCTCGTCGCCGAGGGGCCGGCGCCAGCATGATCCGGCGCGGTCAGGCGGCCGGCTGCGTGTCGATCTCGGCGCCCAGCCCCCGCATCAGGTCCATGAATTCGGGGAAGCTGGTGGCGATCATGGCGCGGTCGTCGACCGTCACCGGCCTTTCCGTGGCCAGCCCCATGACCAGGAAGCTCATGGCGATGCGGTGGTCGAGATGGGTCTCGACCGCGCCCTCGCCGCCCGGGCGTCCGCCCAGGCCCTTGCCACCGGGCACGCCGCGCACGGCGAGCGCGGCCTCGCCCTCGGTGCAGTCGACGCCGTTGAGCTTCAGGCCGGCCGCCACGGCAGCCAGCCGGTCGGATTCCTTCACACGCAGCTCCTCCAGCCCCTGCATGAGCGTTTCGCCCTCGGCGAAGGCGGCGGCCACCGCCAGCACCGGATATTCGTCGATCATCGACGGCGCGCGCTCCGGCGGCACGGCCACGCCCTTCAGCTCGGAATGGCGCACACGCAGATCCGCCACGTCCTCGCCGCCGGCGTTGCGCGGGTTGATGACGTCGATGCGCGCGCCCATCTCCAGCAGCGTGGCGATCAGGCCGGTGCGGGTGGGGTTCGTCAGCACGTTCTCGATGACGATGTCCGAGCCCGGCACGATCAGCGCCGCCACCAGCGGAAATGCGGCGGAGGAGGGGTCGCCCGGCACGGCGATGACCTGCCCGGTCAGCCTGCCCTGGCCCTCGATGAAGATGTGGCGCACGCCGCGCTCGTCGGTCTCCACCTCGATGTCGGCGCCGAAGCCCTTCAGCATCTTCTCGGTATGGTCGCGCGTCATCACCGGCTCGATCACGGTGGTGATGCCCGGCGCGTTGAGGCCGGCCAGCAGCACGGCCGACTTCACCTGCGCGGAGGCCATCGGCACGCGGTAGGTGATGGGCGCGGCGTGCTTGGGCCCGCGCAGCGTCAGCGGCATGCGGTCGCCGGCTGCGCTTTTCAGCACCTGCACGCCCATCTGGCGCAGCGGATCGAGCACGCGGCCCATCGGCCGGCCGGACAGCGAGGCGTCGCCGACGAAGGTCGTCTCCATGTCGTAGGTGCCCACCAGCCCCATGGTGAGGCGCGAGCCGGTGCCGGCATTGCCGAAGTCCAGCGGGCCTTCCGGTTCCAGCAGCGCGCCGTTGCCGGTGCCGCGGATCACCCATTCGGCGCCCCGCTTCTCGATATGCGCGCCCATGGCCTTCATGGCCTGCCCGGTGCGCAGCACGTCCTCGCCCTCCAGCAGGCCGGTGATGCGGGTCTCGCCGGAAGCCAGCCCGCCGAACATGAAGGACCGGTGGGAGATCGACTTGTCGCCCGGCACGCGCGCGGTGCCGGTCAGCGGCGGCGAGCGCCGCGCGGTCGCCGGATCTGGCGCGGGATTGCGGCCGGCGTCGTGCGCCATCTTCTGGTGTCCCGGGTTTGCGTGGCCGAGCGCCCGCTCGAAGCCGTGATGGTCGTTCTTGCAAGGGCGGTCCTAACATGCCCGAACACGGCCGTCATCCCCGAAAAAAGGCCGCGAAAACGGCCTGCGCGGGCGACGGCATTTGGCTTTGACAGGGCCGCAAACTGCGATTAAGGGGACCAGACTTTTTCGCATGAGGCTTGCCATGGCAAAACCCGAACTTGGCACGAAACGAGTGGATCCCGAGACGGGCCGCAAGTTCTACGACCTGAACAAGGACCCGATCGTCTCGCCCTATACGGGCAAGAGCTATCCGCGTTCCTATTTCGAGGACAGCAAGGCGCCTGTGCTCGAAGAGGAGGACGAGGTCGAGGACAAGGAACTCGACACCGAGGAGGAAAGCGCCGACCTGGTTTCGCTGGAGGAGGCGGACGAGGAGGCGAAGGGCGACGACGACCTTCCCGATCTCGGCGACGAGGATGTCGACCTGGGCGACGATGACGACGACACCTTCCTGGAGGACGAGGAGGAAGGCGACGACGACGTGGCCGACATGATCGGCGTCGGCGACGACGAGGACGAGATCTGAGGCGGCGGCCGGCTGAAAGCCGGCGCGGTTCGGCGAGAAAGCTGCCTTTTAAGGCTTGCCAATGCCCGCGGGCGGCGCTAGAAGCCGCCTGCATCAGACGGCGGAAACCCAAATCCGCCGATATTCGCCGGAAACGGCGCCGGCCACCGGCCGGAAGTGGGGCCATAGCTCAGTTGGGAGAGCGCTTGAATGGCATTCAAGAGGTCGTCGGTTCGATTCCGATTGGCTCCACCAAAAATTCCCTGAAATAACAATGGTTATCCTGAAATAATAGTGGTTCTGAGGACGGTTCTGGCTCCGTGGCTGCCTGCTGGCCGCTTCTTGGCAGCAGCCGTCGCGCCCGCATCGAACGGGCGCCAAAAAGGGGCGATGCGGCCCCTTGCGCTCAGAGCCCCAGGAACTTGAAAGGCTCGGCTTCCTTGAACTGGCCGTTGGCCATGCCGGAATAGATGTTCTTCTGGTCCGGGCCGAGATCGAGCTTCATCA
>DAOKZN010000328.1:0-3233 GCA_035325625.1 Mesorhizobium sp.
CGAGCGAGCCGTCCTCGCGGTCGGCCTGGAACAGCCGGTCGAGCCCGAGCAGGCAGGAGAGCAGCGCGCCGATCCACAATATGGCCGGGCCGATGCGGGAAAGCAGGTTGAGGTCCGGCCCGACGCCGAAGGGAATGGTGGCGATCACCGCCAGGAAGAAGATGACGCCGGTCAGCGCCCCGCCGCCGGCGCGGACGGAAAGCCTGAGGTCGCGCAGATAGAGGGCTAGCATGGGGCGGCGGTCCTTTCACGGGACCGGCAGGCGGACATTTCACCCATATACCGCCTTCCCCATCCTCAATTCTCCCGCGCTTATGCCCAGCGGCAGGTGCGTCGCCGCCACCACGATGCCGCCCGCCGCGCAGTGGGCCGTCATCAGTTCCGCCAGCCGCCCTTCCGAAGCCTTGTCCAGTCCCGAGGTCGGCTCGTCGAGCAGCCACAGGGGGCGGTGGCAGACCAGCAGCCGGGCGATCGCCGCCCGCCGCCGCTGGCCGGTGGACAGGTAGCCGAACGGCAGGTGGCCGATGCCGCCGAGCCCGACCTCGTCCAGCGCCTCGCTCACGTCCAGGCCGCGCGCGCCCGCGCCGAGAAAACCGCGCCAGAAGACGAGGTTCTCCGTCACCGTCAGCGCCGGCTTCATCGCGTTGTGGTGGCCGAGATAGTGGCAAGCCGCGGCGACCGTGGGAAACTCCTCGCCGCCACCCTCGAAAATCGCCCTGCCCCGCGCGGCCGGCAGCAGCGCGCACAGCACCCGCAGCAGCGTGGATTTGCCCGAGCCGTTGGGGCCCGTGACGATGAGCGCCTCGCCGGCGCCGAGCGCGAAGTCGACGCCGGAGAACACAAATTCGCCGCCGCGCTCGCCCCCGAGATTTTCGGCAATCAGCCGCATCGCTCTCCCTTCGCCGAAAGTTTGAGCCCGCCCCGGTGCGGCGCAGCAAAAATGGCGATTCCGTGTCTAGAACTATTCCAGGATTTTCTCTATATGCGGATTACCAACCCCAGCGGTCGGGGAAGGCAAACTATATTGCGCCGGACCAGCGCGCGCAGCCGAAAGGCGGGCGCGTGTGGGGAGCGGACAGCGGAAATGGCCGTACCCGCACCTTTGCGCGTGATGAGCATGCCATCGGAGTCCGTTTCCCTGTAAAGGCGACAGACTAGATGGGGTCCAACGTGTCCAAATCACTCGACAGTTTCAATTGCCGCCGCACGCTGACCGCAGGCGGTTCCGACTATGTCTATTACGATCTGGTCGAGGCCGAGAAGAACGGCCTGACCGGCATTGCCCAGCTTCCCTATTCGATGAAGGTGCTGCTGGAGAACCTGCTGCGCAACGAGGACGGGCGCTCCGTCACCAAGGAGAGCATCCAGGCCGTCGCCAGCTGGCTGACCGACAGGGGCACCGCCGGCGTCGAGATCGCCTATCGCCCCGCCCGCGTGCTGATGCAGGACTTCACCGGCGTGCCCGCCGTGGTCGACCTTGCCGCCATGCGCGACGGCATCGCGGCGCTGGGCGGCGACCCGCAGAAGATCAATCCGCTGGTGCCGGTCGATCTCGTCATCGACCACTCCGTGATCGTGGACGAGTTCGGCACGCCGCGCGCCTTCGCCCGCAACGTGGAGCTGGAGTATCAGCGCAACGAGGAGCGCTACAAGTTCCTGAAATGGGGCCAGCAGGCGTTCCGCAATTTCCGCGTGGTGCCGCCCGGCACCGGCATCTGCCACCAGGTCAACCTCGAATATCTGGGCCAGGTGGTGTGGACCAACGCCGAGGACGGCGTCGCGACCGCCTATCCCGACACCTGCGTCGGCACCGATTCGCACACCACCATGATCAACGGCCTGGGCGTGCTCGGCTGGGGCGTGGGCGGCATCGAGGCCGAGGCCGCCATGCTCGGCCAGCCGGTTTCCATGCTGCTGCCCGAGGTCATCGGCTTCCGCCTCACCGGCAAGCTGAAGGAAGGCGTCACCGCCACCGACCTGGTGCTCACCGTCACCCAGATGCTGCGCAAGAAGGGCGTGGTGGGCAAGTTCGTGGAGTTCTTCGGCCCCGGCCTGTCCAACATGACGCTGGCCGACCGCGCCACCATCGGCAACATGTCGCCCGAATACGGCGCGACCTGCGGCTTCTTCCCCGTCGATGTCGAGACGCTGCGCTATCTGACCATGTCCGGCCGCGACGAGGCCCGCATCGCGCTGGTCGAGGCCTATTCCAAGGCGCAGGGCATGTGGCGCGACGACGGCTCGGCCGATCCGGTCTTCACCGACACGCTGGAGCTGGACCTCGGCGACGTGGTGCCCTCCATGGCCGGGCCGAAGCGCCCCGAAGGCCGCCAGGCGCTGGAGGACATCCCCGCCGGCTTCGTCAAGGCGATGGAGACCGAGTACAAGAAGGCCGCCGAGATCCACAAGCGCTACGCCGTGGAAGGCGCGGACCACGACCTCGGCCACGGCGACGTGGTGATCGCGGCCATCACCTCCTGCACCAACACCTCCAACCCCTCCGTGCTGATCGGCGCCGGCCTGCTGGCCCGCAACGCCAACCGGCGCGGCCTGAAGCAGAAGCCGTGGGTGAAGACCTCGCTGGCGCCGGGCTCGCAGGTCGTGGCCGAATATCTGGAGAAGTCGGGCCTGCAGAAGGAACTGGACCAGATCGGCTTCAACCTGGTCGGCTTCGGCTGCACCACCTGCATCGGCAACTCGGGCCCGCTGCCGGGTCCGATCTCCAAGACCATCAACGACAAGGGCCTGATCGCGGCCGCCGTGCTTTCCGGCAACCGCAACTTCGAGGGCCGCGTGTCGCCCGACGTGCAGGCCAACTACCTCGCCTCGCCGCCGCTGGTGGTGGCGCACGCGCTGGCCGGCACGGTGACCAGGGACCTGACCGAGGAGCCGCTCGGCGAAGGCAGCGACGGCAAGCCCGTCTATCTGAAGGACATCTGGCCGACCTCCGCCGAGATCCAGGAGTTCATCGAGAAGAACGTCACCCGCGAGCTGTTCGCCCGCAAATATGCCGACGTCTTCAAGGGCGACGAGAACTGGCGCAGGGTGCAGGCGCCGGAGGGGCAGACCTACGCCTGGGACGACAAGTCGACCTATGTGCAGAACCCGCCCTATTTCGCCGGCATGCGCAAGGGCCTCGGCAAGATTTCCGACATCAAGGGGGCGCGCATCCTCGGCCTGTTCGGCGACAAGATCACCACCGACCACATCTCGCCGGCCGGCTCGATCAAGGC
>DAOKZN010000329.1:0-3229 GCA_035325625.1 Mesorhizobium sp.
CGACCTTCTCGCCCGGGATCAGTTCGTGGAGCGCGTGGTAGAGCGGGGGCGGGTAGGGATGGACCTCCTCCTTAATGCCCCCGGGGAGGAAGCCCAGGCGCTCGCCCGCCTCGACCGCCGGCCGCGACAGGATGATGCGTTCCACCATGCCGCGCTCCAGCAGCATGGCGGCATGCGCGACCGCCAGATAGGTCTTGCCGGTGCCGGCCGGGCCGATGCCGAACACCAGCTCCGACCGCTCCAGCGCGCGCATATAGGCGTCCTGGTTGAGCGAGCGGGCATAGATGGTCTTCTTGCGGGTGGAGATCTGCGCCGCCGCCACGCGGCCCTTGCGCTCCAGCGTCGGCAAGGTGAGCTGGTCGTCGGCGGCCACCGCCATGCGCACCGCGCCGTCGACGTCGGACTGGCCGATGTCCGCCCCCTTCTGGAGAATGTCGTAGAGGCTGTCCAGGGCACGGCGCGCCTGCTCGGCGGCGGTGGGGTCGCCCTTGATGGTCAGCTGGTTGCCGCGCGAGCGGATATCGACGCCGAGCTTCTGCTCCAGCCGCGCCAGGTTCTCGTCGAACTGGCCGTAGAGCGCGCTGGCGAGCTTGTTGTTGTCGAAGGTGAGCACGATGTGCGCCATGTCCGAGGCGCCAGCGGGCAGGCTGGGGGACGCACTCTTCAGATCAGCCGCGCTCAACCGTCTCTCCTTCCGGTACCGGGCTCACACCGGCTCGGCGAACAGGCTGTTCTGGCCTGTCGCCGCGATTCGCACATCGATAATGTCACCGATTCCGCCGGCCTTTTCATCAACAATCACCGGCTGCAACCAAGGAGACCGGCCCACGATCTGCGCAGCCTTGCGGCCCGGCTTCTCGATCAGGGTCGACATGGTCCTGCCGACCATCGAAACCGTGAAATCGTGCTGTTGTTCCGCGAGCAGGGCTTGAAGCCGCTGCAGCCGGTCGTCCTTGACCTTTTCCTCGACATGGCCGTCCATCTCGGCGCCCGGCGTGCCGGGGCGCGGCGAATATTTGAAGGAGAAGGCCGAGGCGTAGCCCACCTGGCGCACGATCTCCATCGTCGCCTCGAAATCGGCGTCCGTCTCGCCCGGGAAGCCGACGATGAAGTCGCCCGACATGGCGATGTCGGCCCGCGCGGCGCGGATGCGTTCGATCAGCCTCAGATAGTCGGCGGCCTTGTGGCGGCGGTTCATGGCCTTGAGGATGCGGTCGGAGCCGGACTGCACCGGCAGGTGCAGATAGGGCATCAGCGAGGGCAGGTCGCGGTGCGCGGCGATCAGGTCGTCGTCCATGTCGCGCGGATGGCTGGTGGTGTAGCGCAGGCGCGCCAGGCCCGGAATTTCCGCCAGCCGGAACAGCAGCCGCCCGAGCCCCCATTCCCTGCCGTCCGGCCCCTCGCCGTGCCAGGCGTTGACGTTCTGGCCGAGCAGGGTGACCTCGCGCACGCCGGCCTCGGCCAGCCGCTCGGCCTCTGCCACGATCTGGACGACGGGGCGCGACACTTCCGAGCCGCGCGTGTAGGGCACCACGCAGAAGGTGCAGAACTTGTCGCAGCCCTCCTGCACGGTGAGGAAGGCGGTGACGCCGCGGCGGGCCAGCTGCGCGCGCTTCGGCTGCGGCAGATGCCGGAACTTGTCCTCGATGGCGTAGTCCGTCTCCACGACCTTGCGCCCCTCGCGCACCCTGGCCAGCACGTCGGGCAGGCGGTGATAGGTCTGCGGGCCGACGACGAGGTCCACCACGGGGGCGCGGCGCACGATCTCGCCGCCTTCGGCCTGCGCCACACAGCCGGTGACGCCGATCAGCATCTCGTGCCCGGCTTCCGCGCGCACATCCTTGAGCTTGCGGATGCGGCCCAGCTCGGAATAGACCTTCTCGGCCGCCTTCTCGCGGATGTGGCAGGTGTTGATGAGGACGAGGTCGGCGTCCTCGATCACGTCGGTGGGCGCATAGCCGTCCTGCGCCAGCGCGTCGGTCATGCGCTGGGAATCGTAGACGTTCATCTGGCAGCCATAGGTCCTGACGAAGACCTTCTTGTCCCCGCCAGCCCTCGCGGTGCCGTCCTGCACTGTCGTTTCAGCTTCCATCGAGCGGCTTCTAGCCCCTTTCCGTGGCAAAAAACAGCCGATTCCGCGCTTGCGGATACTCGCTCACCGGCTCGGACGCGGGTCGTCGAGGGCCGACCGCATCAGCTCCGCCACGCGCTGCCCGACGAGGCGTGCCGTTTCCTTGCGGCTGGAGGCGGCGGAAAAGGTCACCGGCTCGCCGAAATGCACCTCCACGTCGACGGCCCCCTCGGCCAGAAGGGCCAGAAGGTGGGGGCCGAGGTCCTGGTCGCCGATCCAGGCCGCCAGCGGGCGGTCGCGGCGGCCCATCGGCACGCCATGCAGGCGCGTATAGGCGATCGCCACCGGCTGCACGAACACCTCGCCGGCCGCGCCTTCCGAAATCGCCATCGAGGCCGCGCCGAACAGCGTGCTCTTGAACGGCAGCACCATGTTGCCGTCGCCCGTGGTGCCCTCGGCGAACAGCACCATGGCGTCGCCGCTGCCGAGCCGGGTGGCGATCTCGCTGGCCTGGCTGCCGGAGGTGCGCCGCCGCTCGCGCTCGACGAAGACGGTTCGCTGGAGCCGGGACAGCGAGCCGATCAGCGGCCAGCCCTGCATGTCGGCCCTGGCGATGAAATTCACATCCGCCAGCGAACCGAGCACGACGATGTCGGTCCAGGACACGTGGTTGGCGGCGACCAGCAGCGGCCGCTCAACGGCCAGCGCGCCATGGGTGTGGACGCGGAAGCCGAGCGCCCGCACGATGGTGCGGTGCCACAGGCGCGGCATCAGCGTCTCGCGCCACAGCCCGGTCTTCAGCGCCAGCAGTTGCAGCGGCGCCAGGACCGCCGTGCTCGTGGCAACGACGGCGAACGCCAGCGCAATCCTGATTTTCCCGATCATCATCGCCCGGTCCTGCCGCGCAGCGGGTAGGCAGGACGAACTGAAATCGGATCGTTCCTCCCGCCCAACTCTTTGTTTTAACGTATGATCTTATCCGAAAGGCCTGCACCTTTCCGGGATCATGCGTTATCGGAGATCGCGGCGCATGACAAGCGCGCCGGTGGGGCCGCGCTCGGGCGACCTGTAGTAGTTCGGCCGCTTGCCGACCTCGCGGAAGCCGAGCCGGCGGTAGAGCGCGATCGCCGGCGCGTTGGTCTCGTCCACCTCCAGGAA
>DAOKZN010000330.1:0-3221 GCA_035325625.1 Mesorhizobium sp.
TGCTCCGCCAGCAGGGCGCCGGTCGTCGGGCCCAGGGTGAAGCCCTGGTGGCCGTGGCCGAAATTGAGCCACAGGCCCCGGTGCCGCCGCGCCGGCCCCACCACCGGCAGCATGTTTGGCATGCAGGGGCGCGTGCCGAACCACGGCGCCGCTTCCACCGGCGCCTCAAGGGCGAACAATTCGCGCGCCCGCTTCACCGACCGCGTGATCTGCCGCGAGGCGGGGGGCGCGTCCATCTGGTTCAGCTCGGCGCCGGTCAGCACCCGCACCCCCAGCCTCATGGGCGACAGCAGCGTGCCATGGTCGGTGTCCATGAACGGCACCCGGGGCGCGGCGGAGGACGCGAAATGCTGATGGTAGCCGCGCTTCAGCACCATCGGGAAGGAATATCCGAACCGCTTCAGCAGGCGGGGCGAGCTGGCGCCCAGCGCCACCACGACGTCGGCGGCATCGTGGGCGCCTTCCTCCGTCCGGACCTGCCATCCGCCCGCGTCGGGGGCCAGGCTGGCCGCGTCGCCGCGCAGGATGCGGCCGCCATTGGATACGAAAAGCGCCGCATAGCGCTCGACCAGCCCACCCGGATCGCTGCAGGCCCAGGTGCCGGTCCAATGCACGGCCCCCGCCAAGCGGCAGCGCAGCCCGGGCTCGGCGCGCGCAAGTTCGTCGCCCCCCAGGACCACGGACGGCACGTCATGCTCGCGGCGCAGCCGTTCGGCCATCGCCGCCGCCTCGTCCATGGTCTTGCCGCTCTCATAGGCCGCGAAATAGCCGTTTCTTGCGATCAGGTCTTCGGCGCCGGCCGCCGCCAGCAGCGCGCCGTGGTCGCTGGTGGCGCGCGCGATCAGGCGGGCGAAGGCCGGCACGATCCTGGCATAGGGGCCGGGCAGGGAATGATAGGCATATCGCAGCACGGCAGGCAGCAGGGCCGGCAGCGCCGACCAGGTCCAGTCGACGTCGTTGGTCCTGTGGGTGAGGATGGACAGGATCGACGCCGCGTCCAGCGGGAACCCGTAGGGCTCGACCGCTTCCGCCTGGATCAGGCCGGCATTGCCGTAGCTCGCCTCCTGCCCCGGGGCGCGGCGGTCGACCACGATGACCCGCCTGCCGTGCCGCTGAAGCGCCAGCGCGGTGCCGATGCCGACCATGCCGGCGCCAAGAACGATGCACTCACTCATGCCACCCCCTCATGCCACCCCCTCATGCCACCCCCTTAATGCCAAGCTCTGGTCCGGCGGTCATCCTGCCCGGAGCATATCCCCGGAGCCTTTGTGCCACGCAAGTAGCGCATGCCCGGCCATGCCGCATAGGGCGCCGCGGCGTTTTTTCGATCGTCCAGCGCCCTGTCCTGCCTGCCGCCGGGAACATCCCGCTGCGGCGGCGCGCATTGAACCCGGCCGGCTTTGGGGGGGTAGTGGAGGCACCGTTTCGTTCTTGCAGGCAGCGTGAATTGGCCACTCCGGGAACCCCGCCCCTAGAGCAGCTCCGCATTTTCCTGGCGGTCGTCGATGCCGGCAGCTTCGGGGCGGCGGCGCGCCGGCTCGACCGTGCCGTCTCCGTCGTCAGCTACGGCATATCCAACCTGGAAGCCCAGCTCGGCGTCGATCTGTTCGAGCGGCGGGGCACCCGCAAGCCCCGGCTGACCCCGGCCGGCAGGATGGTGCTGGCCGAGGCGCGGACACTCGCCCAGGGCATCGACGGGCTGGAGGCCGAGATCGACCTGGCAGTCGACGTCATGCTGCCGGCGCAGCGGCTGGCCACGGTGCTGGCCGCCTTCGCCGAAGCTTTCCCCACCGTCTCGCTGCGCCTGCATGTGGAGGCGCTCGGCGCGGTGACGGCGCTGGTGCTGGACCGCAAGGCGGTGATCGGCATGTCGGGCCCGCTGGCGGCAGGCGTGGAAGGCGTGGAATGGACGATGACGGGCTCGGTGCCGCTGGTTCCGGTGACGGCGCCCGGCCACCCGCTGGCCCGCATAGATCCCGGCCGAAGAGGTGCGCAACCATTGCCAGCTCGTGCTCACCGACCGCTCCGGCTTCACCGAGGGTCAGGATTTCGCGGTGCTGAGCCCGCGGACATGGCGGGTCGCCGACCTGGGCGCCAAGCAGGCGCTGCTTCGCGAAGGAATCGGCTGGGGCTTCATGCCGCTGCCGCTCATCCGCCCCGACCTGGGGGGCGGCTCGCTGCGCCGGCTCGCCATTCCCGCCACAAGGGCGGCACCTACCGGTTCAGGGGCATCTGGCGCAGGGACACGCCGCCCGGGCCGGCCGCCTCGTGGCTGCTCGACCATTTCGCCGCGCTCGGCGCCGGCGATGTCGAGGAGAAGGGCTTTTCGGATATCTGACGCTTGTCTCCCGAAAGTGGGAACCGGTTTCGGAGGCGCCCCTTATAGGGGCGCCGCGCCTCAGCGACCCGAGGCGTTCGTGTCCGGATAGGGGATGAACTCGGCGTCGTCGCCGGGCGGCAGGCGGAAGCGGCCGTGCTCGAAATCGCCCTTGATCCAGGCCTCCTTCGCGGCGTCGAGCTTTTCCTTCGACGAGGCCACGAAGTTCCACGCGATGTAGCGCGGGCCGTTCAGCGTCTCGCCGCCCAGCAGCATCAGCCGCGCGCCCTGCGCCCCGGCGGTGACGGTGATAGGGTCGCCCGGGCGGAACACCATCATCTGCCCGGCCTCGAACTCCTGCCCGGCGATCAGCACCGAGCCTTCGGTGACGTAGAGCCCGCGGTCCTCGTGATTGTCGGGAAGCGGCAGTTTCGCCCCCGGAACGAGCACGGCGTCGGCGTAGAACATTTCCGAGAAGGTTTTCACCGGCGCGCGCTGGCCCCAGGCATTGCCGAGGATAAGGCGCACCTGCTTGCCCTCGCCGGTGATGAAGGGCAGCGCGTCCTTGTCCTGATGCTCGAAGGTGGCGGGCCTTTCCTCGTCGGCTTCGGGCAACGCCACCCAGGTCTGGATGCCGAACAGCGAATGCGGAGATTTACGGCGGGTCTGCGCGCTGGTGCGCTCGGAATGGGTGACGCCGTTGCCGGCCACCATCCAGTTCACCTCGCCCGGATAGATCATCTGGTTGGTGCCGAGGCTGTCGCGGTGCTGGAACTCGCCCTGGTAGAGATAGGTGACGGTGGCCAGCCCGATATGCGGATGCGGGCGGACGTCGATGCCGCCTTCGTCGATGAACTCGGCCGGGCCCATCTGGTCGAAGAAGATGAACGGGCCGACCATCTGC
>DAOKZN010000331.1:0-3187 GCA_035325625.1 Mesorhizobium sp.
GCGCCGCCGATGGCGAAGGCCAGCGCGAAATAGACCAGTGCCCCGCCGGCGCAAAGCCCCGCAAGCGCGGCCGCCTTGGTCAGCAGCGGCGCCGAGGAGGCGAGCCACGGCCCGCACCAGATGGCGCCATAATGCAGGAACACGGCCATCAGCGCCGACGACAGCACCAGGCGCGGAATGCGCTTCAGCAAATGCGCGTCGCGCCCCCAATGGCCGCGCCGGATCAGCACGGCCAAAAGCATCAGCGCATTCGTCCAACCGGCTATCGCCGATGCCACGGCAATGCCCGGCGCGCCCATGGTGGGAAACAGCGTGAGCGCGGTGCCCACGTTCACCGCCACCGAGATGGCGGCGAAGATCATCGGCGTCCTCGTGTCCTCGCGGGCGAAATAGCCGGGGGTGAAGGCCTTGATGAGCACGAAGGCCGGCAGGCCGAGGCCGAATATGGCCAGGATGGCGGCCACCGTGGGGGTCGAGTTGTTGGCGGCGAAGGCCCCGCGCTCGTAGAGCAGGCGCACGATCGGCTCCGAGATGGTCAGCAGCGCCGCCGCCGCCGGCAGCGTCATGAACAGGGTGAACTCGACCGACCGGTTCTGGAGGTTTGCGGCCTCGATCATGTTGCCCGCCTTCAGCGCGCGCGACAGTTCCGGCAGCAGCACGATGGCCACCGCCACGCCGACCACGCCCAGCGGCAGCTGGTAGATGCGGTCGGCATAGGCCAGCGAGGAGACGGCGCTGTTCTGCCCCGAGGCGATGGCCGTGCCGATGAGCTGGTTGATCTGGGTGATGCCGCCGGTGATGGCCGCCGGCAGGGCCAGCACCAGCAGCCTCTTCACGTTGGGCGTCAGATGCGGCCGGCGGAAGCCGATGCGGATGCCGGCATGGCGCACCGCGATCCAGACGATGGCGAGCTGCACCACGCCCGCCGCCAGCACGCCCCAGGCCAGGCCGTAGCCGACATAATGCGCATCCTGCCCCGTCCACCAGGCATAGGCCAGCACGGCGATCAGGATGACGTTGAGGAAGACGGGCGCGATCGCCGCCGCGAAATAGCGGCGCAGCGAGTTCAGCATGCCGGCCATCATCGCCCCCAGCGACATGCAGATGAGATAGGGGAACATGATGGTGGCCAGCCGCACCGTCACCTCGAACTTGCCCGGCGTGGCGGCAAAGCCCGGGGCCACCGCGTAGCGCACGATCAGCGGCATGGCCAGTTCCATGGCGATGGTCAGCACCAGCAGCGCGGTGAACAGGACGCCGAACACTTCTTCCGAGAAGCGCTTGGCGCCCTCGGTGCCGTTGGCCTCGATCTCCTTGGAGAACAGCGGCACGAAGGCGGCGTTGAAGGCGCCCTCGGCGAACAGGCGGCGGAAGGTGTTGGGAAACTGGAAGGCGGCGTTGAAGGCGTCCGCGACGGGGCCGGTGCCGAGGGCCGCGGCCATGAACATCTCGCGCGTGAAGCCGAGGATGCGGCTCATCAGCGTGCCGGAGGCGACGGTGGCGAATTTCAGGACGAGGCTCATGCAGGCAGACGCTCGGCTTTTTCCGGGAAAGTGGCAGGGGACAGTTCCAAGCCGGTCTACTCCGCCGCCCTGGCCTTGCCGCGCTCGGGGACGTTGCCGTCCAGCGTCGCGACCAGCCGGTCGCAGATGGCCTTCTCGCGCACCGGGTTCTCGATCTTCTGGCCGGTCAGGTCGGTGACGTAGAACGTGTCGATCACCTTCTCGCCGAAGGTGGTGATGTGGGCCGAGGCGATATCCAGCGACAGGTCCGACAGCGCGCCGGTGATCTCCGAGAGCAGGCCCGGCCGGTCCAGCCCCTCGACCTCGACGACGGAGAAGCGGTTGGACAGAGCGTTGCGGATCCGGGCGCGCGGCGGAATGCGGAAGGCCTTCGCGCCGCGCCTGGGTCTTGCCCGCTTCTCGATCATTTCCGGCAGCCAGGTCCTGCCCGCCAGCACGTCCTCGATGAGCTTGCCGACACGCTCGGCGCGGCGGCGCTCGTCCTCGTCGCGGTCGAACTCGCGGCCGATGAGGATGACGTCTAGGGCGCGCCCGTCCGAGGTGGTGAAGATCTGCGCGTCGACGATGTTGCCGCCGGCGGCCGCGCAGGCGCCGGCGACGACCGACAGCAGGCGCGGATGGTCGGGCGCCAGCACGGTGATCTCGGTGACCGCCTCGAACTCGTGCGTGCGTACCATGGTGGCCAGTTGTCTGCCGGCGGCATCGGTATCGCGGATGAACTCCGCCTGGCGGACCTGGTCGGCGAGATCGACGGTCAGAAGATAGTTCTCGTAGTGCAGCGCCACGAGGCGGTCGCGCTCCTGCGCCGGCCAGCCGGCCAGCGCCTCGGCCAGGTCGGTGCGGGCGGCGGCGCTGCGCTCCGCGCGCGACAGCTCGGAAAAGCCGCCGGTCAAGAGCAGCTCGGTCTCGAAATAGAGCGTGCGCAGAAGCTGGCCCTTCCAGCCGTTCCACACGCCAGGGCCGACCCCGCGTATGTCGCACACGGTCAGCACCAGAAGCAGCTTCAGCCGTTCCACCGACTGCACGACGGCCGCGAAATCCTCGATGGTCTTGCGGTCGTTGAGGTCGCGGGTCTGCGCCGTCATCGACATGACGAGATGGTTCTCCACCAGCCAGGCCACCGTCTCGGTGTCGGCGGCGGAAAGGCCCATATGCGGGCAGATGCGCCGCGCGATGCGGGCCCCCGCCACCGAATGGTCCTCCGGCCGGCCCTTGGCGACGTCGTGCAGCAGCACCGCGACGTAGAGCGGCACGCGGCTCTTTTTCAGGCCCGGCATCAGCGAATGCGACAGCGGGTGGATCCTGGCGTCGTCGCCGCGCTCGATCTCCGCCAGCACGCCGATGCAGCGGATGAGGTGCTCGTCCACCGTGTAGTGATGGTACATGGAGAACTGCATCATGGCGACGATCTTGCCGAACTCCGGGATCAGCCGGCCCAGCAGGCCGGCCTCGTTCATGCGCCGCAGGTTGAGCTCGGCATGGCGGTCGGAGGTGAGCACGTCGAGGAACAGCCGGTTGGCTTCCGCGTCGCGGCGCAGCGCGCGGTCGACCAGGAAGAGCGAGCGCGTGAGCAGCTTCAGCGCATCGGGATGGAACTCCAGCCCGTGCCTGTCGGCGAACCAGAACAGGCGCAGCATGTTGACCGGGTCGCGCGCGAACACCTG
>DAOKZN010000332.1:0-3174 GCA_035325625.1 Mesorhizobium sp.
GGCGCGACGATGGCCGTGCGCTTGCCCGAAAGCAGCGACTGGTTGATCCAGCCTTCGGCGCCGTCGGCGTCGCGCACCCGCCGCCATGTGTCGTATTCCTGGATGATCTCCATCGGCAGGCCGGCCCTGGTGTACATCCAGTCCACCGAATAGTTGACGCCGGGGCCGACGCGCGAATTGACGCGGGCCGACTTCAGGCTGACGAAGCGCGGCAGCGGCAGCCCGCTGGGGCCCAGCGTCACGGCCGCCGCGCCCTGTGCCAGGGCGCCTTGCGGACAAAGCAGCGCGCCGCCGAGGAGCGCTGCGCAAAATGCCGATCGAAGCGACGCGAAACCAGACACTTTCGTTCCTTGTCACGGCGCCGCCGCCCGTCGGCTCCGGCGCCCCCTTTTTCTTTGTCTTCGGCGGCACCGCTTGATACATGATTCCCTGGGGCCGGCCGGTTTCCACTTTGGCCGGTCTTGGTTAAAGAGGTCTCAACGACCCCTTGGATGAGGAAGCCATGGCCGGCAGGAAGAAGCCTCTCGTAGTCATAACGCGCAAGCTGCCGGACCCGGTCGAGACACGCATGCGCGAACTGTTCGACGCGCGGCTCAACGTCGAGGACCGGCCGATGACCCAGCCGGAGCTGGTGGCGGCGGTGAAGGAGGCCGACGTGCTGGTGCCGACCATCACCGACACCATCGACGCCGCCCTGATCGAGCAGGCGGGCGAGAACCTGAAGCTGATCGCCAATTTCGGCAACGGCGTGGACAAGATCGACGTTTCGGCCGCCGCCAGGAAGGGCATCACCGTCACCAACACGCCCAACGTGCTGACCGAGGACACCGCCGACATGACCATGGCGCTGATCCTGGCCGTGCCGCGCCGGCTGGTGGACGGCGCCAACGTGCTGACCGGCGAGAAGAAATGGTCGGGATGGTCGCCCACCTGGATGCTGGGCCGCCGCATCTGGGGCAAGCGGCTCGGCATCGTCGGCATGGGCCGCATCGGCACCGCCGTCGCCCGCCGCGCCAAGGCGTTCGGCCTGTCGATCCACTATCACAACCGCCATCGCGTGATGCCGGCGCTGGAGGACGAGCTGGAGGCGACCTACTGGGAAAGCCTCGACCAGATGCTGGCGCGCATGGACATCATCTCGGTCAACTGTCCTTCCACGCCGGCCACCTTCCACCTGCTTTCGGGCCGCCGGCTGGCGCTGATGCAGCCCACCGCCTACCTCGTCAACACCGCGCGCGGCGACATCATCGACGAGGACGCGCTCATCAAGCTGCTGCAGGATGACAAGATCGCCGGCGCCGGCCTCGACGTCTACGAGAACGAGCCCGCGCTCAACACGCGCCTGCTCAAGCTCGCCGCCAGGGGCAAGGTGGTGCTTCTGCCGCATATGGGCTCGGCCACGCTGGAAGGCCGCATCGACATGGGCGAGAAGGTCATCATCAACATCCGCACCTTCATCGACGGCCACCGCCCGCCGGACCGGGTGCTGCCGCTCAGGACCTGACGGCTGTCCCATCGCCGCCCGAGCAGGGCGAAGGGCGGGGGAGGGGCTTCACCGCGCCCTGTAGCGGATCGTTTCGAAGGAGGCGGCGAGCGCGTCGTAGAGTAGGAGGCGCCCGACCAGCGGCTCGCCGATGCCGGCGATCAGCTTGATCGCCTCCATCGCCTGCAGCGTGCCGATCACCCCCACCAGCGCGCCGACGATGCCCGCCGCCGCGCAGGAGGGCACCAGCCCGGCCGGCGGCTCCTGCGGGAACAGGTCGCGATAGGAAGGGTTCTGCCGCCCCTCGGCATCCGTCTCCCAGGGCTTCAGCACCGTCACCGAGCCGTCGAAGCGGCCGACGGCGGCGTGCACCAGCGGCCTTTTCTTCCATTCGCAGGCATCTGCCACCGCATAGCGGGTGGCGAAATTGTCCGAGCCGTCCACGACGAGGTCGTAGCCGGCGACGAGGGCAGGGGCGTTTTCGGCGGTCAGCCGGAACGCGTGGAGTTCCACCTTCACATGCGGATTGATGCGGGCGATCGCCGCCGCCGCGCTTTCGCCCTTCGGTCTGCCGATGTCGGCGGTGCCGTGGATGACCTGCCGCTGCAGGTTGGAAAGCGACACGGCGTCGTCGTCGACGATGCCGAGCGTGCCCACCCCCGCCGCCGCCAGATAGGCGAGCACCGGCGCGCCCAGCCCGCCGGCGCCGATCACCAGCACGCGCGCCCGCTTCAGCTTCTGCTGCCCCGCGCCGCCGATCTCCGGCAGAACGATGTGGCGGGCGTAGCGCTCGAGCTCTTCGTCGGTGAGGGCGGCTGGCGTCGTCATGGCCGCGACCATATCGCGGCCGGCAGGGCTTGTCAGTCCATCGGCTGCACCGTGCCGTGGTCCACGGTGAGGAACTGGGCGCGGCCGGCGAGGCTGGAGAAAAGGGCCGCGTCCGTGCCGGTCATGAAGGCCTGGCAGTTCAGCTCCTCCAGGATGGAGAACAGCGCCGCCCGCCGGCCGGCGTCGAGATGGGCGGCGATCTCGTCCAGCAGCAGGATCGGCGCCAGCCCCGACATCTCGCCGGTCAGGCGGGCGTGCGACAGCACGAGCCCTACCAGCAGCGCCTTCTGCTCGCCGGTGGAGCACAGTTCCGCCGGCATGGCCTTCGGCCGGTGCCGCACGACCAGGTCCGAGCGGTGCGGGCCTTCCAGCGTGCGCCCGGCGGCGCGGTCGCGCTCCCGGCCCGCGGCCAGGGCGCGCCGGAACCTTTCCTCCGCATCGACGGCCGGCATCGCGCCCACCGCGGCCTCCAGCTCCCCGGCAAGCCCGATCTCCGCCTGCGGAAAGGGGCTGTCGCCCGGCAGCCGCGCGATCATGGCGGCCAGCAGCCGCACCATCTCGGCCCGGGCGGCGGCGATCGCCGTGCCGGTCTCGGCCATCTGCGTCTCGATCGCGTCGAACCAGGCGCCGTCGCGCGAGCCTTCGGCCAGCAGCCGGTTGCGGCCGCGCATGGCCTTCTCGTAGTCGATCGCCCGCTGGCCGTGCCCGGCATCGATGGCCAGCACCAGCCGGTCGAGGAAGCGGCGCCGGTCGCCGGCCGGGCCGATGAACAGGGAATCCATGGCCGGCGTCAGCCACACCACGCGCAGCCATTCCAGCATGTCCTCGGCCGAGCGCGCCGGCGCGCCGTTGATGCGCACGCG
>DAOKZN010000333.1:0-1744 GCA_035325625.1 Mesorhizobium sp.
TTCCACGCGATCCATTGAAGCGCGAAGCGGCAGCCGCGGCGGCCAGGCCGCAAAAACCGGCGCGCGCCTTCATCCATCTGCGCGTGCATTCGGCCTATTCGCTGCTGGAAGGAGCGCTCCAGCATGGCGCGATCATAGGCCATGCCGTGAAGGACGGCACGCCGGCGATAGCCGTCACCGACACCAACAACCTGTTCGGCGCGCTGGAGTTCGCGCAGAAGGCCGCCAAGGACGGAGTTCAGCCGATCATCGGCTGCCAGCTCGAGCTCGCCTTCAGCGACGAGGCCGCTGACGGTCAGCGCGACCGCCGCCGGCATGGCCCGCAGACGCGGCCCGTGGTGCTGATCGCGGCGAACGAGGCGGGCTACGCCAATCTGGTGCGGCTGGTCAGCCGCGCCTATCTAGACACGCCCTCCGGCGAGCCGGTGCATGTCACCGCCGACATGCTGGCCGCGCTGGCCGGAGGCATCATCTGCCTGACCGGCGGGCCGCGGGGGCCGCTCGGCTCGGCGCTGAAGGAGGACCGGCGCGACCTCGCGAAGGAGCGCCTGCTCAAGCTGAAGGCCATGTTCGGCGACCGGCTCTATGTCGAACTGGAGCGCATGTCGGGCTACGACCGCGCGGTCGAGCAGGCCACGGTGGAGCTGGCCTATCGCCACGAATTGCCGCTGGTGGCCACCAACGAGGCGTTTTTCCGGAAACGCGAAGACTACGAGGCGCATGACGCGCTGATCGCCATCGCGGAAAGCTCGGTGATCGCCTCCGACGATCGCCGGCGCCTGTCGCCCGACAACCATCTCAAGAGCCAGGCCGAGATGGCGGCGCTGTTTTCCGACCTGCCGGAGGCGCTGGACAACACGGTCGAGATCGCGCGGCGCTGCTCCTACTATCCGAAGAACCGCAAGCCGATCCTGCCGCGCTTCGCCGGCGCCGACGTTGCCGATCCGGAGGCCGCCGAGAAGGCAGAGGCGGAGGAACTGAAGCTGCAGGCACGCGAGGGTCTCGCCCGCCGCCTCGAAGAGCATGGGCCGACGCCCGGCCATACGGTCGAGGAATATGGCGAGCGGCTCGAATACGAGCTGGCCATCATCGAGAAGATGAAGTTCCCCGGCTACTTCCTCATCGTGTCGGACTTCATCAAATGGGCCAAGGCCCACGGCATTCCCGTGGGGCCGGGGCGCGGCTCCGGCGCCGGCTCGCTGGTCGCCTATGCGCTCACCATCACCGACGTCGACCCGCTGCGCTTCTCGCTGCTGTTCGAGCGCTTCCTCAATCCCGACCGCGTCTCGATGCCCGACTTCGACATCGACTTCTGCCAGGACCGGCGCGAGGAGGTGATCCGCTACGTGCAGGGCAAGTACGGCCGCGACCAGGTGGGGCAGATCATCACCTTCGGAACGCTCCAGGCGCGCGCGGTGCTGCGCGATGTCGGCCGCGTGCTGCAGATGCCCTACGGGCAGGTGGACCGCCTGTGCAAGATGGTGCCGCAGAACCCGGCCAATCCGGTCAAGCTGGCCGACGCCATCGCCAACGAGCCGCGCTTCGCCGAGGAGGTCGAGAAGGAGCCCATCGTCCAGACCCTGCTCGACATGGCGCAGAAGCTGGAAGGGCTCTACCGCCACGCCTCCACGCATGCCGCCGGCATCGTCATCGGCGACCGGCCGTTGTCGGAGCTGGTGCCGATGTACCGCGATCCGCGCTCGGACATGCCGGTCACGCAGTTCAACATGAAGAAGGTCGAGGA
>DAOKZN010000333.1:1844-3139 GCA_035325625.1 Mesorhizobium sp.
CGCGCCATGGGCAAGAAGATCCGCGCCGAGATGGACAAGCAGCGCGAGCGCTTCGTCACCGGCGCGGTGGAGCGGGGCGTGGCCAAGCCGCAGGCCGATTTCATCTTCGACCTGCTGGCCAAGTTCGCCGACTACGGCTTCAACAAGTCCCACGCCGCCGCCTATGCCATCGTCTCCTACCAGACCGCCTATCTCAAGGCGCACTATCCGGTGGAGTTCCTGGCCGCGTCGATGACGCTCGACATGTCCAACACCGACAAGCTGGCCGATTTCCGCCAGGACGCCATGCGGCTCGGCATCGAGGTGGTGCCGCCTTCGGTGCTGTCGTCCTTCCGCGATTTCGAGGTGGGCGAGAACAGGATCTTCTCTTCGCTGGCGGCGCTGAAGGGGGTGGGCGACGCGGCCGTCGAGCACATCGTGGAAAAGCGCAAGGACGGCCCGTTCAGGAGCCTGGCCGATTTCTGCGAGCGGGTGGACCCCAAGATCGTCGGCAAGCGCGTCTTCGAAAGCCTCATCATGGCCGGTGCGCTGGACTGTTTCGGCCACGACCGCGCCGCCATGACGGCCGGCGTGGAGCGCATGATGGGCCTGGCGGCCCTTGCCCAGCAGAACGCGGTGTCCGGCCAGGCGGACATATTCGGCGCGTCGCTGGGGGCGCAGTCGCAGGCGCTGGCCCTGCCGGCGACGGACCCCTGGCTGCCGGCCGACCGGCTGCACCGCGAGTTCCAGGTGGTCGGCTTCTACCTCTCGGCGCATCCGTTGGACGAATACAAGGCGGCGCTGGAGAAGATGCGGGTGCAGAACTGGGCCGGGTTCTCGGCCGCGGTCAAGCGCGGCGCCACCGCCGGCCGCCTTGCCGGCACGGTGACCTCCAAGCAGGAGCGCAAGACCCGCACCGGCAACAAGATGGGCGTGGTGATGTTCTCCGACACCACCGGCCAGTACGAGGCGGTGCTGTTTTCCGAGACGCTGGCGCAGTACCGGGACCTGCTGGAGCCGGGCAAGTCGGTGGTCATCACCGTTTCGGCCGAGGATCGGCCCGAGGGCGTCAACCTGCGCATCCAGACTGTCCAGTCGCTGGAGGACGAGGCCAGCCGCATCCAGAAGGCGCTGCGCATCTTCGTGCGCGACAGCGCCCCGATCGGCACGCTTGCCGGCCAGCTCGCGGTCAAGGGTGAGGGCCAGGTGAGCTTCGTCGTCATCAAGGAAGGCGGCGACGGCGAGGTGGAGATCGCGCTGCCCGAGCGCTACCGCATCTCGCCGCAGGTGGCCTCGGCCATGCGGGCCGTGCCGGG
>DAOKZN010000334.1:0-3097 GCA_035325625.1 Mesorhizobium sp.
CCGATGGTGCCCGCCTCGCCCGCGCCCTTGATGCCGAGCGCGTTGGTGGTGGAGGGCACGTTGCGCGTCTCGAAATGGAAGGAGGGCACGGTGTCGGCGCGCGGCATGGCATAGTCCATGAAGCTCGCCGTCAGCAGCTGCCCGTCGTCGCCGTAGACAGTGTTCTCCGTCAGCGCCTGGCCGATGCCCTGCACCACGCCGCCATGCACCTGGCCGGCCAGCAGCATCGGGTTCACGGTGACGCCGAAATCGTCGACGATGGTGTAGCGCACCACCTGCGTGGCCCCTGTCTCGGGGTCGATCTCGACCTCGCAGATATGGGTGCCGTTGGGATAGGTGCACTCGTCCTGAACGAACTCGCCGAAGCCGCGCAGATCCTCCGGCCGCTTCGCCGCCTTTGCGATGGCCGCGAAGCCGATGGAGCGGTCGGTGCCGACGATGCGCGCCTCGCCGTCGGCAAGCTCGATGTCGGCGGCAGAGGCTTCCAACTCGTCGGCAGCGATCTTCCTGATCTTTTCCGCAAGGTCCTCGCCGGCGCGCGCGGCCGAGACGCCGCCCAGCGGGATCGAGCGCGAGCCGCCGGTGCCGCCGCCCGCCTTCAGCTCTTCGGTATCGCCCTGGCGCACCCGGATCTTTTCCATCGCAAGGTTGAGCTTTTCAGCGACGAACTGCGCATAGGCGGTGGCGTGGCCCTGCCCGTTGCTCTGCGTGCCGATCTTCAGGGTCACGGTGCCGTCGCCGTTCAATTCGACATGGGCGGGCTCCGAGCCTGGAAAGGCGCAGGCCTCGACATAGGTGGCCATGCCGATGCCGCGGATTTTCCCGCGTGCCTTCGCCTCCTCCAGCCGCTCGGAAAACCGAGTCCATTCCGCACGTTCCATGGCCCGGTTCATATGGCCCTCGAACTCGCCATTGTCATAGAGCCGCCCGGTCGGCGTGCGGTAGGGGAACTGATCGGGACCGATGAAGTTGCGGCGGCGGATCTCGTCGGGGGCAAGGCCCATGTCGCGGGCGCAGGCATCGACCAGCTTTTCCAGCAGCAGGGCGGCCTCCGGACGGCCCGCGCCGCGATAGGCGTCCACCGGGCAGGTGTTGGTGTAGAGGCCGGTCACCGACACGTCGAGCGCGCCGATGTCGTAGACGCCGGTGGACATGGTGACGCCGATATAGGGGATGAAAGGCGCGTATTGGGAGATGTAGGCGCCCATATTGGCCTTCAGGTCGACGCGCAGCGCCAGGAATCGCCCTTCCCCGTCCATCGCCATCTCGGCGGCGACGACATTGTCGCGCCCCTGCGCGTCGGTCAGGAAATGCTCGGTGCGGTCACCGGCCCATTTCACCGGCCGGCCGAGACGCCGGGCCGCCTCCAGCACCAGCGCGTGCTCGCGGTAGACGAACGCCTTGGTGCCGAAGCCGCCGCCGACATCCGGGGTGACGACGCGCAGCCTGTCCTTGTCCACGCCGAACAGCGAGGACAGGATCTTCTGCATGGAATGCACGCCCTGCGAGCCCGTCGTCAGGGTGAAGCGGCCCCCGGTCTCGCTCCACTCGCCGATCGCCGCGCGGGCTTCCATGAAATTGCACACCAGCCGGTTGTTGTGGAACTCGACGCGCGTGACCCTGGCAGCCTCGGCGAAGGCGGCGTCGCAGGCGGCCTTGTCGCCGAAATGGTGGAAGAAGGCGCGGTTGGAGCCGAGTTCGGGCCAGACCAGCGGTGTTGCGGGACCGAGCGCCGTTGCGGTATCGGCGGCCGCCTCCTCGGCGTCGTAGTCCACCTCGATCAGCTCGGCGGCGTCCTGCGCCTGCGCCCGGCTGTCGGCCACCACGAAGGCGACGGCATCGCCCACATAGTGAACATGGTCCCGGCACAGGATCGGGATGTCGCGCGTCGGCGCGCGGGTGCCGTCCGGCTGCGGCTGCATGACGCCGCATTTCAGGCCGCCGAGATGCGCGACGTCTTCGCCGGTCAGCACGAGATGCACGCCGGGCGCCGTGCGCGCCGCCTCAAGCGCGCCGATCGTGAAGCGGCCGTTGGCCACCGGCGAGCGCAGCACGTAGCCATGCAGCACGCCGTCGAGCCGGATGTCGTCGGTGTAGCGGCCCTTTCCCGTGATGAAGGCGCCGTCCTCGACGCGCAGCACCGAGGCGCCCATCCCGAATTTCGGCGTGATGGCAGTCATCGAAGACCCTCATGGTGACGGATCGGGAAACGAGCCTTTGAGATAAGGTCCGTCGCAGTGTTGTCGAGGGGGGCTTTGGTGTAAAGAGCGCCGAGTTCGGTTTTTCTTGAACATGCGGTCCGCAACGCCGCCACGAACATCCAGGAGCGTCGACGGATGCGTACCGACACCGGCCAGGTCTTCAGGCTAGAGGACTACCGCCCCAGCGACTATCTCATTCCCGAGACCGGGCTGGCCTTCCGCCTTTCGCCCGACGCCACCCGCGTGGCGGCGACGCTTGCCGTGCAGCGCCGCGAGGGCGCGCCGCTGGATGCGCCGCTGGTGCTGGACGGGGATGCGCTGAAGCTGGTGCGGCTGGAGATCGACGGCGAGGCTGCGGAAGCGGACGCCTACGAGGCGACGCCGGAGCGGCTGGCCATCACGCGGCCGCCGGCTGCGGACCGCTTCAGCCTGCTGATCGAGACCGAGATCGCGCCTTCGCGTAACGAGGCGCTGATGGGCCTCTACCGCTCCAACGGCGTCTACTGCACGCAATGCGAGGCGGAAGGCTTCCGGCGCATCACCTATTTCCTCGACCGGCCGGACATTCTTTCCGTCTACACGGTGCGCATCGAGGCCGCGCGCGAGGAAGCGCCGCTGCTGCTTTCCAACGGCAATCCGGTGGAGCGTGGCGACCTCGGCGGCGGCCGCCACTATGCGGTGTGGCACGACCCCTTCCCCAAGCCTTCCTACCTGTTCGCGCTGGTGGCGGGCGACCTCGGCAAGGTTTCGGACACGTTCGTCACCATGTCGGGCCGCGAGGTGGAGCTCGGCATCTATGTCGAGCACGGCAAGGAAGCGCTGGCCGGCTACGCCATGGATTCGCTGAAACGCTCGATGAAGTGGGACGAGGAGGTGTTCGGCCGCGAATACGACCT
>DAOKZN010000335.1:0-3091 GCA_035325625.1 Mesorhizobium sp.
GTCTACCGCATCTGCTCGCGGCTGGACGGCGAGGACCCGCTGCCCATCATCCGCGAACGCGGCGTCGGCAGGACATGGCTGGAACGGATGGGGTTTTCCCGGCGGCAGTGACCGCCCCTATCCGATCGTGCGCTCCAGCACGCCGACCCAGTTCTTCCAGGCGATCTTCTCGATCAGGTCGCGCCCGAAGCCGTGCCGCTCGAATGCCTCGATCAGCCGCGGCAGGCCCGAGACGTCGCCGATGGCGGAAGGGATCTGCGCGCCGTCGAAATCCGAGCCCAGGCCGACGCCGTCTTCGCCGAGCCTTTCCAGCAGCGCATCGACATGGCGCAGCACCGTGTCGAGGCCGGCGTCCTGCATCATCGAGCCGTCCGGCCGCAGGAAGCCGCGCGCGAAGTTCAGGCCCACCATGCCGCGCGTGTCGCGGATGGCGCCGAGCTGCCAGTCGGTGAGGTTGCGCGCGCTGGCGCTGATGGCGTGCACGTTGGAATGGGTGGCCACCAGCGGCGCATCGCTGATCGCCGCCACATCGCGAAAACCCTTCTCGTTGAGGTGCGACAGGTCGACCAGGATCTTCAGCCGGTTGCAGGCCCTGACCAGCGCCTTGCCGGCATCCGTCAGCCCCGGCCCGACATCGGGCGAGGAGGGGAAGCGGAACGGCACCCCGGTGCCGAAGGCGTTGGCCCGGCTCCACACCGGCCCGAGCGAGCGCAGGCCGGCGGCGTGCAGCACGTCCAGCATGTCGAGCCCGGGATCGATCGCCTCCACGCCCTCGATGTGGAAGACGGCCGCGATCGTGCCGCTCTCCATCGCCGCGCGGATGTCGGCGGCGCTGCGGCAGATCTTCAGCGCGCCGGCCCGCTCCAGCCGAAACAGGATGGAGGCCATGCCGAGCATCGACACCCGCGCCTCCTCCATCGGCAGTTCCGGCGGCAGCTTTTCCTCGCTGCTCGGCGCCGAAGGCACCGAACCGCCGCCCTTTTCCGGGGAAGGCGAGAAGATGGCGAACATGCCGCCGGCGAAGCCGCCCTTCCGCGCGCGCGGCAGGTCGATATGCCAGCTTGCCGGCGCCCCTTCCATGAACAGCTTTTCCTTGTCCGGCTCCGGCGAGCGGTAGAGCTGGAGAAGGGTATCGTTATGGCCGTCGAAGACGGGGACGAGTGCGCTCATTGTGGGGCCATGCGTTCTGTTGGACGTATCTGTGTAGGCAAGGGCGGCCCCGAGCGCAAATGCCGGGATGTTTTTTTTGCGCTTGTGGCTGCGCGCCCGGAATGCTGGAAAGGAAGGATCGGTTCCGGCAGCAAGGCGGCTTGTTCATGTCCAACACGCTCTACGATGCGCTCTTCCGCCCGCACGAGGCGAGCGAGGCGATCTTTCTGTCGTTGAAGGATGGCCGCGACATCACCTATGCCGAATTCCTGCGGCTTGCGGCGCGCTTTGCCCATGCGCTGTCTGCCAGCGGCATCGCACCCGGCGACCGTGTCGCCCTGCAGGCGAGGAAGTCCCCGGAGGCGCTGGCCGTCTATGCCGCCTGCGTGGCGGCCGGGGCGGTGTTCCTGCCGCTCAACACCGCCTATACGCCGGCCGAGGTGGACTATTTCGTCACCGATGCGGGCGCCAGGCTGCTGATCTGCGACGGCGCGGCGCGCGCAGCCCTCGAACCGGTGGCGGAAAAAGCGGGGGCGGCCCTGCTGACGCTCGATGCCGACGGCACGGGCACGCTGGCCGATCTCGCCCGCGGCGAGCCCCAAACCTTCGCGCCCGCCGCGCGCGGGCCGGACGACCTCGCCGCCTTCCTCTACACCTCCGGCACCACCGGGCGCTCCAAGGGCGCCATGCTCACGCAGGACAACCTTCTTTCCAACGCCGAGGCGCTGGTGGATGCCTGGCGCTTCACCGGCGAGGACGTTCTGCTGCACGCACTGCCGATCTTCCACACGCACGGCCTGTTCGTGGCCACCAACGTCATCCTGCTGGCCGGAGGGTCGATGATCTTCCTGCCCGGCCTCGACATGGACGACCTGGTGGCGGCCATGCCGCGCGCCACCTCGATGATGGGCGTGCCCACCTTCTACACCCGCCTGCTGGCCGACCCGCACCTGGACCGGGCGCTGACCGCCCATATGCGGCTGTTCGTGTCCGGCTCGGCGCCGCTGCTGGCCGAGACCCACCGCGACTTCGAGGCGCGCACGGGCAAGAGGATCCTCGAACGCTACGGCATGACCGAAACCAACATGAACACCTCCAACCCCTATGACGGCGAGCGCCGCGCCGGCACGGTGGGCCTGCCGCTGCCGGGGGTGGAACTGCGCATCGTCGATGCCGAGACCGGCGCGCCGGTGGCGCGGGGCGAGGTCGGCATCATCGAGGTGAAGGGCCGCAACGTCTTCAAGGGCTACTGGAACATGCCGGAAAAGACCGCGCAGGAGTTCCGGCCGGACGGCTTCTTCATCACCGGGGATCTCGCCACGATGGACGCCGACGGCTACGTCACCATCGTCGGCCGCGCCAAGGACCTCATCATCTCCGGCGGCTACAACATCTATCCCAAGGAGATCGAGCTGCTGCTGGACGAGCAGCCCGGCGTCGCCGAATCCGCCGTGGTCGGCGTGCCGCACCCGGACCTCGGCGAAGGCGTGGTCGGCGTCGTCGTGCCCAAGGCCGGCGCACGGCCCGAGGAAGCCGAACTCATCGCCGGCATCGCCGGCCGGCTGGCGCGCTTCAAGCAGCCGCGCCGCATCTTCGTGGTCGGCGAATTGCCGCGCAACACTATGGGCAAGGTGCAGAAGAACGCGCTGCGCGAGCGCTACAAGGACAGCTTCGCGTGATCTGACGCCGGCCGTTCATCCCGGCCGGCGACGGCCGGCGCAGGCGGAGCCGGGCCAACCGTGTACCGAGCGGCCTCCCGGCCTACGACATCTTGTCGAGCTTGCGCTGCATGGCTGCGATCTGCTCCTTCAGCTCCAGCAGTTCGTCGGCCTTTTCCGTCGCCTTCGCCTCCTCCTTCCGCCCCGGCTCGGGCGCGGCGGGGCCGCTGCCGGCCGGCGGGAAGGGCGTGAACATGCGCATGGCGTTCTGGAACATCTCGATG
>DAOKZN010000336.1:0-3064 GCA_035325625.1 Mesorhizobium sp.
GGAAGCGGCTGCCGCCGAGCGCCGAGACGATGAAGCCGCCGACGATGGAGGTGTATAGGCCCCTGTCGGGCGTGACGCCGGAGGCGATGGCGATGGCCATGGACAGCGGCAGGGCGACGATGGCTACGGTGAGCCCGGAAATGGCGTCGGCCTTGAGGTCGGAGAGCCGGTAGCCCTCCCTGAGGACGGTGACGAGCTTGGGCGTGAAGAGATCGAGGAAGCTGGGCTGGACGGTTCGGGTTGCCATGACGGTGTTTCGCTTGCCGCGCGGCGTCGGCTTTGGGAAGTGGCGCCGTGGATTTCGGGGAGGGTTCAGGAAAAATCGTTGCCGGGGGGCGGCTGTTTGAGGCGCACGCCCCGCCCGCCGCCCGCGCTGACGGCGTTCTCGCCGATCAGCTCGATGCCGGCGCGGTCCAGCGCCTCGACCACCCTTGTCAGCGAATCGATCACGCCCCGCACATTGCCGCTGCTGGCTTCCATGCGCTGGATGGTCGGAACGGACACGCCCGCCATTTCGGCAAGGCGCCGCTGGTCTATCCCGAGCAGGGCGCGGGCTGCACGCATCTGGGCTGAGGTGATCAAAAAGGCCGGCTCCAGTTTCAGGCTGGAGCCTTCCTGTATCATCCATCGTTGATGATGTCTAGGACATCAGTATCGATATTTCAGCCCTGCTCCTTCCTGCCTCGATGGCAGGCGGGCTCACGCCACCTTGCTGTGGGCCCGGGGCGACTCCTCCAGATAGGCGTCGAAGGCGGCGGCGGCGGCGCGGATGAGGAAGCGATGGTCGCGGCGCACCCGGATGATGCCACCGGCATTGTCCAGCACGCCGTCGCGTTCCAGCATGGCCAGCCTGCCGTTGCCGTCGAGCAGGCAGGCGGGGTCGAAGCCGTGCCGGGCGCAGATCGCCGGCACGTCGGCCTCGAAATCGCACATCAGCCTTTCGATCACGGCGGCCCGCACCCGGTCCTCCTGGCTGAGACGGTAGCCCTTGGCGGTGGCCAGCCGGCCCGAGGCGATGTGGCGGCCGTAGAGGCCGATGGCCACCTCGTTCTGGACATAGCCCTGCCAGGTGCGGCCGATGGACGAGGCGCCGAAGCCGATCAGCGTCTCGCAGGCATCGGTGGTGTAGCCCTGGAAGTTGCGCCGCAACGTGCCTGCCGCCTGCGCGGTGGTCAGGTCGTCGTCGGGCAGGGCGAAATGGTCGAGCCCGATCTGCCGGTAGCCGGCCGCCGTCAGCGCCTCGGCTATCGCCTGCGCCTGCTCGCTGCGTTCGGCGCTTCCCGGCAGCGCCGCCTCGTCGATCAGGCGCTGGTGTTTCTTGAAGCTGGGCACATGGGCGTAGCCGAACACGGCGAAGCGGTCGGGCCGCATGGCGACGGCGGCGGCGACCGTCTCGACGCAGGAGCGCACGGTCTGGTTGGGGAGCCCGTAGATGAGGTCGAAATTGATGCGCTCGACGCCGAAGTGCCGCAGATGGTGCACGGTCTCGGCGGTGCATTCCTCGCTCTGGATGCGGTTGATGGCGCGTTGCACGGCCGGGTCGAAGCTCTGCACGCCGAGGCTGGCGCGGGCCACGCCCGCCTGGGCCAGGGCCGCGGCCATGCCGGCAGAGAGCGTGCGCGGGTCGATCTCCACGGCCATCTCGGCGCTCGGCGTGAATTCGAAGCGCTCGCGCAGGAGGTCGGCGAGGGCGATGAACTCCTCCGGCTTGATGATGGTGGGCGTGCCGCCGCCGAAATGCACCTTCTCCACGGCCAGCCGCGCGGGCGTGCGCGTGGAAACCAGCCCGATCTCCTCGCGCAATACGCCGAGATAGTCGGCGATCGGCTGGTCGCGGCCGGTGATGGTGGTGTGGCAGCCGCAATACCAGCACATGGAGCGGCAGAAGGGCACATGCAGATAGAGCGAGACCGCCTCGTCACGCGGCAGGCCGGCCAGCCAGTCGGCATAGGCGACCGGGCCGATGGAGGAGGAGAAGCGGGGCGCTGTGGGATAGCTGGTGTAGCGAGGCAGGCGCGCCTCGCCATATTTCTGCAGAATGGAGGCTTGCAACGGATTTCCTGCTCGGCATGGCAAAATTCGCGCCATGCTAGTGCGCAGGTGCCGGCGCTTCTTTGCGGTGCGTCAATTTCCCGGGCTCTTGCCGGCCATGCCCGTCAGGCGGCGGGCGCCAGCTTCTTCTGGTGGCGCAGCAGCATGCCGAACAGGTCGCGCGGCTCGTCGGGGTCGGCGAGCAGATCGAGCTTCTCGTAGAGGCCGGTCGCCTGCAGCCGGTCGCGCACGTAGCGCAGCGCCGAAAAATCCTCCACGGCGAAGCCGACGGAATCGAACAGCGTGATCTGGCGCGCATCGCGCCGGCCGGCGGCGGCGCCCGTCATCACCTGCCACAGCTCGGTGACGGGGTGATCCGGCGCAAGCTGCTGGATCTCGCCCTCGATGCGCGTCTGCGGCGGATATTCCACGAAGATGTCGGAGCGCATCAGGATGTCGCGGTGCAGCTCGGTCTTGCCGGGGCAGTCGCCGCCCACGGCGTTGATGTGCACGCCGGCGCCCACCATGTTGTCGCTCAGTATGGTGGCGTACTGCTTGTCGGCGGTGACGGTGGTGATGATGTCCGCGCCTTCCACGGCCTCCTGCGTCGAGGCGCAGATGGTTATGTCGAAACCCTTGCCGGCAAGGTTCGCCGCGCATCTGCGGCTGGCCGCGGCGTCGATGTCGTAGAGGCGCAGCTTCTCGATGCCGAGCAGCGCCCGGAAGGCGAGCGCCTGGAACTCCGACTGCGCGCCGTTGCCGATGACGGCCATGCGGGCCGCGCCCTTCGGCGCCAGATATTTCGCCGCCAGCGCCGAGGTGGCGGCGGTGCGCAGCGCGGTCAGGATGGTCATTTCCGTCAGCAGCATCGGATAGCCGTTGCCCACGTCGGCCAGCACGCCGAAGGCGGTGACGGTCTGCAATCCCTCGCGCATGTTCTTCGGGTGGCCGTTGACGTATTTGAAGCCGTAGAGCGCCCCGTCGCTGGTCGGCATCAGCTCGATCACGCCGTCGCGGCTGTGGGAGGCCACGC
>DAOKZN010000337.1:0-3062 GCA_035325625.1 Mesorhizobium sp.
ACGCCGCTCCAATTCAATCCCGCGGCTGTCCGCAACCGGCCCGCAACCGGCCCGCGACCGGCTTGACGCGCCCCGATGCGGCGGTTAGCCGGTGACACAGGCAGGCGGGAGAACCCATGTCTGACATCGTCGGTCTCGTTCTGCCGTTTTTCGGGCTGATCTTCATCGGCTTCTTCGTAGCGCGCATCAGCCGCCAGCCGGTGGAAGCGCTGGGCTGGATGAACACCTTCGTCATCTATGTCGCGCTGCCGGCCCTGTTCTTCCAGCTTCTGGCCCGGACGCCGTTCGAGGAGCTGACCGAATGGAGCTTCATCTTCGGCTCGGTGTTTTCCACCTATCTCGTCTTTTCGGCGATGTTCGTCGCCTCGGCCCTCCTGTCGGGCGGCGAGATCGCCGAATCGACCATCAAGGGCCTCGCTTCGGCCTATGGCAATATCGGCTATATGGGGCCGGGGCTGGCGGTGCTGGCCTTCGGCGAGCAGGCGGCCGTGCCGGTGGCGCTGATCTTCTGCTTCGAGAACATCATGCACTTCACCATCGCGCCGATGATGATGGCGCTGGCCGGCGACGACAAGCGGCCGCTGCCGCAACTGGCCGCCGGCATCGCGAGCAGGATCGTGCTGCATCCCTTCATCGTGGCCACGGCCATCGGCGTCGCGGCCGCCTATTTCGAGTTTCGCCCGCCGGTGCCGCTGGAGCGGCTGCTTTCCTATCTTTCCGCCGCGGCGGCGCCCTGCGCGCTGTTTGCCATGGGCGTGACGCTGGCGCTTCGGCCGCTGAAGCGCGTGCCGCACGAGATCGCGCCGATCGCCGTGCTCAAGCTGATCGTGCATCCGCTGCTGTGCTATGCGATGCTGAGTTGGATCGGCCATTTTTCCGAGACATGGGTGTTCTCGGCGGTGCTGCTGGCGGCGCTGCCGACCGCGACGAACGTGTTCGTCATCGCCCAGCAATATGGCGTGTGGGTGCAGCGGGCCTCCGCCAGCATCCTCATCACCACCTGCGTTTCCGTGGTGAGCCTGACCGGGCTCCTCTACATGATCCGCAGCGGCGTGCTACCGGCGGACCTGTTCCCTTAGAGCATGTTGCAGCCAAGTGGAATCACTTGGCGTCGCAGACATGCGGCAAAATCAATTAGATAGACCATGACGTCGTCCGAAGGCCGCGTCACGCCTTTCGGCATCATGGTCTAAGGTACCGGCGAGCGCCGAGAACCCGCTGCCGGGGTGCAGTCCCTCGCGCATGAACAGCGCCCGCAGCGGCCCGAAGCTGCGCAGGAGCGCAAGGCCGGTGCTGCGCGCCATCTGCGCCGGCAGCATGTCGGAAAGCAGCGAGCGGTTGAGCAGGTTCACCGCATTGGTCCGCGCCAGTATGTCGGGGCGGCGCCTGGCATCGTAGGCCGCGAGCGCCGCGGGCGTGCCGGGGTCCTCGCGGTGCAGGCCGGCGACGGCGGCGAGGTCCGACACGTCGCGGATGCCGAGATTGAGCCCCTGCGCGCCGATCGGCGGAAACACATGGGCGGCCTCGCCCACCAGCGCCACCCGCCGGGCCGCGAAGCGGCGGGGCGTGGAGGTGGAGAGCGGGTAGATCTGCCGGCCGCTGTCGACCGAAACCCGGCCCAGCATCGACTGCATGCGCTTCTCTATGCGCAGGGAAAGGGTGGCGTCGTCCAGCGCCGCAAGCTCTGCGGCCGTTTCCGGCCGCACCACCCAGACCAGGCTGGAGCGGTTGCCGGGCAGCGGCACCTGCGTGCACGGCCCGGTCTCGGTGTGGAACTCGGTCGAGACGAAGCCGTGCTCGCTGCGATGGGAGAAGTTGAGCACGAGCGCGGCCTGCGGGTAGGCATGCGAGGAGACGTCGATGCCCGCGGCCCGGCGCGCCGGCGACAGGCGGCCGTCGGCGGCCACGGCAAGCGCGGCGCAAACCTCGCTTCCGTCGGCGAGGGTCGCTGCGGCCCGCTCGCCGCCGAGGTTCCATTCCGCGACCAGCGACCTGCGCCACTCGATGCCCGGCTCCGCCGCGACGGCTTCTCCCAGCACCTTGTTGAGCACGGCATTGGGCATGTTCAGGCCGAACCGCTCCTCGCCGATCTCGCTGGCACGGAAGGTCACGGTCGGGCTGCGGACCAGCCGGCGCGTGGCGTCGACGATGCGCATGACCTTGAGCGGGGCGGCCTGCGGCTTCACCTTCTCCAGCACGCCGAGACGGTCCAGCATGGCCAGCGCCGGGTTCATCAGCGCCGTGGTGCGGCCGTCGCCGACCGATACGTCCGGCCCGGCGAGCGTCACCTTGAAACCGGCCCGCGACAGGGCGAGCGCGGCGATCATGCCGGCCGGCCCGGTTCCGGCGACGAGAACATGCGCGTGCTGCGGCTGTGTGCTCAACTCGGCTTTTTCTCCCGAAGGCGGCTCCGGCTTTGCGGTCCGCGACCGAGTCTGCATATAGGGCAGTGCGCGGTATAGGATCAACGCGGCGATTCACCCCAGCGGAGTGCGTCAAGAACCACATGGCCATGCGGCACGACGATTTCAGCCATCTCGATGCGGCCGGGCGCGCCGCGGCGCAGGTGGCGCGCCGTCCGCAGGTCGCGGTGGCTGCCGTGCTGGCGGCGGCCGTGGCCCTTTCCTGGGCGGCGCTGGCCGCCATGGCCATCGGCAGCATCGAAACCCGGCCGCCGGGCGCTGCCGCGCCGGGAGACGCGCTGCTGCGGCACCTGCCGGCATTGCCGCTGCCGGACCTGCTCCAGGCCTTCGTCGCGCTGTGCCTGACGCCCACGCCGCCGCCGGGCCTGGCCGGCATGGCGGCGCAGGCGTCGGTTCTCGTCGCCATGTGGTTCCTGATGGCGGTGGCCACCATGCTGCCTTCGGCCGCGCCGATGATCCGCACCTATTGCGAGATCGCCGACACGGCGCGGCAAAAGGGCGAGGCGGTCGTGCACCCGCTAGTGCTGGTGGCCGGATACCTTGCCGTCTGGCTTGCCGCCTCGGCGGGCTTCGCCGCGCTTACGCTCGCGGTCCAGTCCCTGTCGCCGGCGCAGGGCGCGCTCGGCCCGGCGACCGGCC
>DAOKZN010000338.1:0-3057 GCA_035325625.1 Mesorhizobium sp.
CAGCGTGCTGCCGTAGATGTTCGCCATGGAGCCCTGCCTGTCGCGCGCGAAGATCATGGAGCGGACGAAACGGTTCTTGGCCGCTTCCAGTTCGTCCTCCGTGACGCCGTCGCGGGCGATGCGCCTGACCTCGGCATCCACGGCCGCCTCGACTTCGGCAAGCCCCGCCTCGCCACGGGGCGAAGCGTAGACGGCGAAGCTGGTGTCGTCCAGCGTGCGGCCGCGGAAGCCGGCCCCCGCGCTGGAGGCGATGCCCTGCTTCACCACCAGTTCCTGATAGAGCCGGCTGCGAAAGCCGCCGCCCAGTATCTCGCCCAGAAGGTCGAGCGCTTCGGCCTCGCCCGGCTTCGCCGTATTGTAGGAAGGCACCACCCACCGGGTGGAAAAGCTCGGCACGCCGACGCGCGCATCGGCAAGGGTGACGGTGCGTCTGGTGTTCTGCTCGGGTTCCACCGGGCGGACGCGGGGCGGCAGGTCCTGCCCACGGGCAAGGCGGCCATAGGTCCTGTCGGCCATCGCCTTGACCGCGTCGGGCGTCACGTCGCCCGCCACCACCAGCACGGCGTTGTTGGGCGCATAATAGCGGTCGTAGAAGGCCCTGGCGTCGGCCCGGTTCAGCTTCTCGATCTCCTGCATCCAGCCGATCACCGGAATGCGGTAGGGCTGGTTCTGCCACAGCGTGGCGTCCACCTCCTCGTCGAGCAGCGCACCAGGATCGTTGTCGATGCGCGAACGCCGCTCCTCCATGATGACGTCGCGCTCGGTGGCCACCGTCCCGTCGGTGAGCACGAGGTTGCGCATGCGGTCGGCCTCGAAGCCCATCATCTGCTCCAGCGCCTGCGGCGCCACCGTCTCGTGGAAGGCCGTGTAGTCGTTGGAGGTGAAGGCGTTGTCGCTGCCGCCGATGGCGGCCACCGCGCGGTCGAACTCGCCGGCCGGATGGTTCTCGGTGGCCTTGAACATCAGGTGCTCGAAGAAATGGGCGATGCCGGACTTGCCCGGCGGCTCGTCGGCGCTGCCGGCCTTGTACCAAACCATGTGGGTGACGACCGGGGCGCGGTGATCGGGAATGACCACCACCTGCATGCCATTGGCCAGCGAAAAGTCCGTCACCTTCCATGGGTCCGGCACGGCCTGCGCAAGTGCCGGGGTCGCGACCGCCAGAGCCAGCGCCACCGAAAGAAAGCAGCGCCGCAGCCGGTCAGCATAGAATGTCATCGCCCGCTCCGATCCTGCGGCCATTGGTCAAGCTCCCGTCCGCCGGAAGGCGAAGCATTCGTCATCTGGCCGCCAAAGGCGGCCGAAGTCAGGCGGCCTCGATGAAACGGATGACCGTTTCGCCATAGGCGCGCTGGTCGATCACGGAAAAGCCGGGCCCGGGCTCGAAAGGAGCGGCGGCGGCCTCCTCCACCACGCACAGCGCTCCGGGTGCCAGCCAGCCGCCGGCCCTCGCGGAACGCAGCGCGCGTTCGCCCAGCCCCTTGCCATAGGGCGGATCGGCGAAAACCAGCCCGAACGGCGCCAGCGTGCCGGCCTCGCCCACCGCAGTCGCGTCGCGACGGAAGATCTTGGTGCGGCCCGTCAGCCCGAACGCCTCGACATTGGCGCGGATCAGGCCGCGACCCTCCGCCGATTCCTCGATGAAGACGGCATAGGCGGCGCCCCGCGACAGCGCTTCCAGCCCCAGCGCCCCGGTGCCGGCGAAAAGGTCGAGCACGCGCGCGCCCCCCAGCTTGTCGGCGAAGCGATGCGCCAGCACGTTGAACACGGCCTCGCGCGTGCGGTCTGTGGTGGGGCGGATGGCGTCGGAGCGCGGCGTTGCCAGCGGCCGGCCGCGGAGCTCGCCTCCGACGATGCGCATCAATCCGCCCCCGAGCCGGTCCCGCCGCCCTTGCCCGGCCGCTTGCCCGGTGCCTTGCGGGGGAAACCGCCCTTGGCGTCGCGCTCTTGCGGGCGCTCGCCGCGCGGCTTGCCGGCGGCCTCGCCGGGCGCTGCCTTGCCCTGCGGCCGCGCGCCCGGCGCCATCCACACATTGGCCCGGCGCTGGCCGGGAGTCTCGATCTGGCGCGGCTCGCGCTCGCCCTTGCGGAAATCCCTGGCCGGCTTGCCGGCGCCATGCGCGCCCGCCGGCCGCTCCGGCCTCGTGGACAGCTTGCCGAGCGCCTCGTCGCGCGCGTCTTCCCGCCGCTTGCGGGCCTTGATGAGCCCGCCCTCGCCGATCGGACGGCGGTCGCCGTCGCGCGCGATTCGCGGCCGTGCCGGCTCGTCCGGGCGTGGCTCGCTGCGGCGTACCGGCTTGTTTGAAAAGGGCTTTGCGATGTCGGCGTCGAAATTAGCACCGGATTCCTCGACCAGCCGCTCGCCGAGCTGGTCGCGAAGCATGCGGCCCTTGATCTCCAGCACATGGCCTTCCGGCAACTCGCCGAGCTGGAACGGCCCGTAGGAGACGCGGATGAGCCGCGCGACCTCCAGCCCGAGCGCGCCGAGGATGTTCTTGACCTCGCGGTTCTTGCCCTCGCGCAGGCCGATGGTCAGCCACGCGTTCGTCCCCTGGGTGCGCTCCAGCGTGGCCTCGACCGCGCCGTAGAAGACGCCGCCCACGGCGATGCCGTCCTTCAGGTCGGCCAGCGCCTTCTCCTCCACGTTGCCGTGGACGCGCACGCGGTAGCGCCTGAGCCAGCCGGTGGCCGGCAGCTCGAGCACGCGCGCCAGGCCGCCGTCATTGGTCAGCAGCAGCAGCCCCTCGGTGTTGATGTCCAGCCGGCCGACCGTCATCAGCCGCGGCAGCCCCTCAGGCAGCACGTCGAACACGGTCCGGCGCCCTTCCGGGTCGCGGTTGGTGGTCACCACGCCCGCCGGCTTGTGGAACAGGAACAGCCGGGTGCGCTCGATCGCCGGGATCTCGGTGTCGTCGAGATGGATGACATCCGCAGCCGAAACGTTGAAGGCGGGAGAGGTCAGCACCCTGCCGTTGACCTTGATGCGGCCGGCAGCGATCAGTTCCTCGGCGTCGCGGCGCGAGGCGATGCCGGCCCGCGCCAGCCGCTTGGCGATGCG
>DAOKZN010000339.1:0-1193 GCA_035325625.1 Mesorhizobium sp.
TCCTCGGCGGTGTCCTCGTCGAAGCCGTCGATCGAGGAAATCTCGCCGGGCTCGACATAGGCCACCTCCTCCACGCTGGTGAAGCCTTCGGAGGCCAGCACCTGGCCGACCATCTCGTCCACGTCCAGCGCGTCCATGAACAGCCTGGAGCGCTCGACGAACTCCTTCTGGCGGCGCTCGCTCTCCTCCTGCTCGGTCAGGATGTCGATGTCCCAGCCGGTGAGCTGCGAGGCCAGCCGCACGTTCTGGCCGCGGCGGCCGATGGCCAGCGAAAGCTGGTCGTCCGGCACTACCACCTCGATGCGCTCGGCGTCCTCGTCCAGCACCACCTTGGCGACTTCCGCCGGCTGGAGCGCGTTGACGATGAAGGAAGCGGCCGAGGGCGACCACGGGATGATGTCGATCTTCTCGCCCTGCAATTCGCCCACCACGGCCTGCACGCGCGAACCGCGCATGCCGACGCAGGCGCCGACCGGGTCGATCGAGGAATCGCGGCTGACCACGGCGATCTTGGCGCGGCTGCCCGGGTCGCGGGCCACCGACTTGATCTCGATGATGCCGTCGTAGATTTCCGGCACCTCCATGGTGAACAGCTTGGCCATGAACTGCGGATGCGTGCGCGACAGGAAGATCTGCGGGCCGCGCTGCTCGCGGCGCACGTCGTAGACATAGGCGCGCACGCGGTCGCCGTATTTGTAGTTCTCGCGCGGGATCAGCTCGTCGCGGCGGATGATGCCCTCGCCGCGGCCGAGGTCGACGATGACGTTGCCGTATTCCACGCGCTTGACCGTGCCGTTGACGATCTCGCCGATGCGGTCCTTGTATTCGTCGTACTGGCGGTCGCGCTCGGCCTCGCGCACCTTCTGGACGATGACCTGCTTGGCCGACTGGGCGGCGATGCGGCCGAAATCCATGGGCGGAAGCTGCTCGGCGATGAAGTCGCCGACCTGGGCGTCGGGGTTGCGCTCGCGCGCCGAGGACAGCGCGATCTGCGTGGCGTAGTCCTCGACGGTGTCCACCACCTCCATCAGCCGCTGCAGCTTCATCTCGCCCGTGTTCGGGTTGATGTCGGCGCGGATGTTGGTCTCCTGGCCGTAGCGCGAGCGCGCCGCCTTCTGGATGGCGTCGGCCATGGCGGCGATGACGATGCCCTTGTCGATCGACTTCTCGCGCGCGACCGCATCGGCGATCTG
>DAOKZN010000339.1:1293-3042 GCA_035325625.1 Mesorhizobium sp.
GTTGTCCTTCGACAGCGCGTCGCGGATGAGGTCGTCGGTGAGGATCAGCCGCGCCTCGGCAATGGCCTCGTAGGGCACCCGCACCGCCGGCTCCTCGCCATAGGCGGCCTGGTCGCGCTGGATCAGCACGCCCTCGGCGTCGGCCTCGGCGATCCGGCCCTTGAAGCGCTTGCGCTCGGCCACCAGCGTGGCCGTCTCCATCTTCACCAGATGGCCGGTCCAGTCGGAGAAATCCGACTTGCGCACCAGCGGCCGGTCGATGCCGGGCGAGGACACTTCCAAATGATAGGCCTTCTCGATCGGATCGTCGACGTCGAGCGCCGGAGAGATCGCGCGGCTGACCTCCTCGCAATCCTCGACGGTCATGGTGCCGTCCTCGCGCTCGGCCATGATCTGCAGCGTCAGCCCGTTCTGGCCCGACAGGCGCACCCGCACCAAGCGGAAGCCCATGGCCTTGAGCACCGGCTGCACGATCATGGCGATGCGCGCATCGATGCCGCTCTCGCGGATGATGCGATCGTCGCCGGCCGTTTCGCCCAAGCTTGCCGTCATGCGCCTTCCATCGCTCGCCGTCTGCGGCCGGCTGGAAACAAAAAAGAGCGGGACCGGAAGGACCCACTCTTCGTCATGCCGACCAAGAATTTGCACGTTACATAAACCAGCAGCCCATGGTTTTCAAGCCCCACGGTATATGCCCCGGCCTGGCGACGACCGGCGGACCGCCCCATGCGCGCGCCGCATGGCTGCCCTGCCCGGAAGCGCTGGCGCCAGCCGTGCGCGATCCCTATCTATGTTGCAGTGCAATATAGAAGGAACATCCCCATGCGCCGTCCTTTCTCCGGGTTCCAGGAAGTGCTGTCGCTGCTGGGCGACGCGGCCGTGGCCGCCTCGGCGGTGCGCCGGGGCTATCAGCCGCCGGCCGACGTGCTGCGCAGGCTCGGCATCGACCCCGAAGGCTTCAGCCGCATCCGCCGGTTCTGAGGCGAGGCGTCAGTCCTCGTCGGAGGCGAGCTGGGCCAGCACCTTGCCCCGCCCGCGCGCCCGCAGGACCAGCGGAACGATCACCGCGGCCGCCGCAAGCAGCAGGAGCACGATGGAAATCGGCGAGTGCACCAGCACCGTCGGGTCGCCCTGGCTGATGGCAAGGGCGCGGCGCAGCTGCTGCTCGGCCAGCGGCCCGAGAATCAGGCCGACGACCACCGGCGCGATCGGATAGCCGAACAGCCGCAGCACATAGCCCAGCACGCCGAAGGCCAGCAGCATGCCCAGCTCGAACACGGACGGGTTGGCGCCGATGGTGCCCAGAGTGGCGAAGACCAGGATGCCGGCATAGAGCCATGGCCGCGGGATGGAAAGCAGCCGCACCCACAGGCCGATCAGCGGCAGGTTGAGCACCAGCAGCATGAAATTCGCCACCAGCAGGCTGGCGATCAGGCCCCACACCAGCGAGGAATTGTTGGCGAACAGCAGCGGCCCCGGCTGCAGGCCGAACTGCTGGAAGCCGGCCAGCATGATGGCCGCGGTCGCCGTCGTCGGCAGGCCGAGCGTGAGCAGAGGCACCAGCGTGCCGGCGGCCGAGGCGTTGTTGGCGGCCTCCGGGCCGGCCACGCCCTCGATGGCGCCATGGCCGAATTCCTCCGGCTTGGCCGCGAGCTGCTTTTCCACCGAATAGGAGAGGAAGGTGCCGATCTCGGCGCCGCCGGCCGGCATGGCGCCGATCGGGAAGCCGATCGCCGTGCCGCGCAGCCA
>DAOKZN010000340.1:0-3040 GCA_035325625.1 Mesorhizobium sp.
TCACCGCCTCGTCCGGGCCGCCGATCATCAGGCAATAGCCGCGCTCCAGCCCCCAGACGCCGCCGCTGGTGCCGACATCGACATAGGCAAGCCCCTTTCCGGAAAGCTTCGCGGCCTGGTCCACCGCGTCGCGATAGTTGGAGTTGCCGCCGTCGATGATGGCGTCGCCGTCCTCCATCAGCCCGGCGAGCTGGTCGACGATCCTGCCGGTGATCGCCGCCGGCAGCATCAGCCAGGCCGCACGCGGCCTGGCCAGCTTGCCGACGAATTCCTCCATCGAGGCCGCGCCGACGGCGCCGTCGGCCACCAGCGCCGCCACGCTTTGGGGGTTGATGTCGTAGACCACGCATTCGTGGCCGGCCCGCAGCAGGCGCCGCACCATGTTGGCGCCCATCCTGCCCAATCCCATCATTCCGATCTGCATCTGTCGTCCCTGCCTGGCGAAACCTGTCTGCCCCGCGCCCTATGGCGCAGGTTGGAACGGCGGCGGCGCAATGTCCACACGCCACGGAGCACGTGAACGCGGCCGGCGCGCATTGTGTTGCACGGGCGCCCCTGCCGCCACGGCGAACATCGCGGAGACCAAGGGAAATCATGCAGCAATTGCCGCTACATATCGCTTTGACAAGGTCAGGCCAGTGGTTATGATCCCGCGCAAACCGTCGTAAAGGGTGCGGCGGCGCGTCAATCCTGTATTGGGGGGCAATAAACATGTTCAGGTCGAAATCCGGCTGGCTCGCCGGCATCGTCATGGCCGGCTCGCTGGTCGCCGGCATCGTCACGGCGGCGGCGGATCCGATCAAGATCGGCATCGCCAATTTCGGCGAGCATCCGCAGCTCAACGCCTCGATCGCCGGCTTCAAGAAGGCGCTCGCCGCCAACGGCTTCGCGGAAGGCACGGATGTCGTCTACACCGAAAGCCACACCAATTTCGACGCTTCGCTGGTGCCGCAGATGATCGCCAAGCTGCAAGCCGAGAACCCGAAGCTCATCTACACCGTCACCACGCCGGTCTCGCAGATCGCGCAGAAGGCGCTGGCCGGCTCCGGCATCCCGATCGTCTTCTCCGCCGTCACCGATCCCGTCGCGGCCAAGCTGACGCCGTCGTGGGACGAGGGCGGCGACGGCATCACCGGCGCCAGCGACCTGCAGGACGTGGCCGCGGTCATGACCTTCGCCAAGAAGCTGCTGCCGAACGCCTCGCGCTTCGGCCTGCCCTACAATCCCGGCGAGGCCAATGACGTGGCCCTGCTCGAAAAGGTCAAGGAAGCGGCGCCCGCGGCCGGATTCGAGGTGGTCGAGGTCGGCGTCGACAACGTCAACGACATCCAGCAGCGCATCGCCTCGCTTGCCGGCAAGGCCGACGTGATCTATACGCCCGCCTCGAACCTGCTGCAGCCGGCCATCGCCGCCGTGTCGGCCGCAGCCCGGCAGGCCGGAATCCCGATCGTCAATTCGGACGACGGTGCGGTGCGCGACGGCGTGGTGCCGGCGAGCTTCGCGGTGAACTACGAGCAGGTGGGCGAGAATGCCGGCAAGATCGCCGCGCAGATCCTGAAAGGCGCCGATCCCAAGACCATCGCGCCGATCAAGCCCGCCTATGAGGACCATTCGCCGCTGATCTCGAAGAAGGTGGCCAAGGAGTTCGGCATCGAGGTTCCGGCCTCCTTCGACGACTGCAACTGCTTCGCGGACTGAGCCCGACAGGCTTCGCACGCGGCATGGCGGCGCACCGGCGCCGCCATTTTCTTAGGGGAAACGCCAATGCTGGAGATCCGGTCGGCGCGCAAGGTGTTCTACAGGGGCCAGCCCGACGAGAAGGTGGCGCTGGACGGGCTGAGCCTCTCTTTGCCCACCGGCGGCTTCGCCGTGGTCATCGGTTCCAACGGCGCCGGCAAGAGCAGCATGCTCAACGCCATCTCCGGGGCGCTGACGCTGGATTCCGGCCAGATCCTCATCAATGGCGACGACGTCACCTCCGTGCCCGTCCACAAGCGGGCCATGCGGCTGGCCCGCGTCTTCCAGGACCCGATGCGCGGCACCGCAGCCTCCATGACGGTGGCCGAGAACATGCTGCTGGCCGAGCTGCGCGCCAGAAGGCGCACCCTGCGGCGCGGGCTGAACGCGGCGCGCCTCGCCGCCTATCGCGAGCGCCTCGCCGTGCTCGGGCTGGGGCTGGAGAGCCGGCTGGACACCAAGGTGGAGCTTCTGTCGGGGGGCCAGCGCCAGTCGCTGTCGCTCATCATGGCCGTCGGCGGCTCGCCCGAGCTCCTGCTGCTCGACGAGCATACGGCAGCCCTCGACCCGCGCACGGCCGACATCGTCATGAAGGCCACCGTGCGCGCGGTAGAGGAACTGAAGCTCACCACGCTGATGGTGACGCACAACATGCAGCACGCCGTCGACTATGGCGACCGGGTGGTGATGCTGGACGCCGGCCGCGTGCGGCTGGAAATCTCCGGGGAGGAGAAGGCGCGCACCACCGTGGCCGACCTGATCGGCCATTTCTCGGTCAAGACCGACCGCATGCTTCTGGCGAGCTGAGACGGGACTTCTGCCACATGGGCTTCATCGAGACCACCGCCGCCAGCTTCGTCCAGCTCATTCCGGTCACGCTGGCGCAGAGCCTGATCCTGTCCTTCGTGGTGCTCGGCATCATGATCCCCTTCCGCATGCTGAGCTTCCCCGACCTCACCAGCGAAGGCGCCTTCCCGCTGGGCGGCTGCGTGTGCGGCGTGCTCCTGACCGCCGGCGCCTCGCCGCTCACGGCCATCGCCGCGGCGCTGGTCGTGGGCTTCGTGGCCGGCTGTTGCACGGCCTTCATCCACCTGCGCTTCCGCATCCACACGCTTCTGGCCGGCATCCTGATGATGACCATGCTCTACAGCGTGAACCTGCGCATCATGGGCCGCTCCAACCTCTCCGTCTTCGGCACCTCCTCCGTGTTCGACTGGGTGCCGGGCCTCCAGGCCGGCTTCCCGGCCAGCAAGATCGTGATCGCGGGCATCGCCGTGGCGATCGTGTTCGTGCTGCTCGACCT
>DAOKZN010000341.1:0-3036 GCA_035325625.1 Mesorhizobium sp.
CGACCGTGCGCGCGACCGCGAACAGCACCGTGAACATGGTGGTGGGGAAGCCCAGTGCCTTCAGCGTGATGCCGGAATAGAAGTCGATGTTCGGATAGAGCTTCTTCTCGATGAAATATTCGTCGGTAAGCGCGATCTTCTCCAGTTCCATCGCCACGTCGAGCAGCGGATCGTCCTTGATGCCGAGTTCGCCGAGCACCTCATGCGTGGTCTTCTGCATGATCTTGGCGCGCGGATCGTAGCTCTTGTAGACGCGATGGCCGAAGCCCATCAGGCGGAACGGATCGTTCTTGTCCTTGGCGCGCGCGATGAATTCGGGAATGTGGTCGACATGGCCGATCTCGGCCAGCATGTTCAGCGCCGCCTCGTTGGCGCCGCCATGGGCCGGACCCCACAGGCAGGCGATGCCGGCGGCGATGCAGGCGAACGGATTGGCGCCGGAGGAGCCGGCCAGCCGCACGGTGGAGGTGGAGGCGTTCTGCTCGTGGTCGGCGTGCAGGATGAAGATGCGCTCCATGGCCCGGGCAAGCACGGGGTTGACCTTGTATTCCTCGCAGGGAACGGCAAAGCACATGTGCAGGAAGTTTGCCGCGTAGCCCAGTTCGTTCTTCGGATAAACGAAGGGCTGGCCGATATAGTATTTGTAGGCCATGGCCGCGATCGTCGGCATCTTGGCGATAAGCCGCATGGACGCCACCATGCGCTGGTACGGGTCGGAGATGTCGGTGGAGTCGTGATAGAAGGCCGAAAGCGCGCCGACGACGCCGCACATCACCGCCATGGGGTGCGCGTCGCGCCGGAAACCGGTGAAGAAGCGCGACATCTGCTCGTGCACCATGGTGTGGCGCGTGATGCGGTAGTCGAAATCGTCCTTCTGCGCCTTGGTGGGCAGTTCGCCGTAGAGAAGCAGGTAGCAGACCTCCAGGAAGTCGCCATGCTCGGCCAACTGGTCGATCGGGTAGCCGCGGTGCAGCAATATGCCAGCGTCGCCGTCGATATAGGTGATCTGCGATTCGCAGCTTGCGGTGGAGGTAAAGCCGGGGTCGTAGGTGAACGCCCCGGTCGTGCCGTAGAGCGTGCTTATGTCGACGACGTCCGGCCCTATCGTGCCGCTTCGCACCTTGAATTCGTGAGTTTTGCCGCCCAGTTCCAGTTTCGCAGTCTGTTCGGTCATTGCAAACTCCTTCTCATTTTTCTTTCGCCATCAAAGGCAAAACAGTCGCGTCGCAAAGCGCTCTGGAATTCCTGAAATACGTTGAACTGCCGCCCTGACGGGGGAGCGAGACTGGATTGGTCCAGCCTCATGTTGCACCGCAATAACACACCTTTCAACGCCAATCTTGTTGGTCCAGAACTGCTAATCGATTTGATCGCCGATGCGGCCGAGGCTCTCCTCGCGCCCCAGCACGGCCAGCACGTCGAAGACACCGGGAGAGGTGCTTCTGCCCGTCAGCGCGGCGCGCAGCGGCTGCGCCACCTTGCCCAATTTCAGCCCGGTCCGCTCGGCATGCGCGCGCACCACGGCCTCCGTGCTGGCGGCGGTCCATTCGCCGAGCGCCCGGAATTCGGGCAGGAGCGCCTTGAGCACGGCCCTGGCGTCCGCGTCGAGGATGGCCTGTGCCTTCTCGTCCAGCGTCAGCGGCCGCTCGGCGACGATGAAGGCGGCGCTGTCGGCCAGCTCGACCAAGGTCTTGGCCCGCTCCTTCAGCCCCGGCATCGCCTGCAGCAGCTGCGCCCGGGCGCGTTCGTCGAATTTTTCCGCGAATGCCTCGCCATCGGGCAGGTGCGGCAGCGTCTCCAGCAGGACCTTGGTCAGCGCGGCGTCGTCCATGGCCCGCATATGCACGCCGTTCAGCGCTTCGAGCTTGGCGAAGTCGAACCGTGCGGCCCCCTTGTTGACGTCCACTATGTCGAACCAGGCGATCATGTCCTCGATCGACATGACCTCGTCGTCGCCGTGGCTCCAGCCGAGGCGGGCCAGATAGTTGAGCAGCGCCTGCGGCAGGTAGCCCATGGCGCGGTAGGCTTCGACGCCGAGCGCGCCGTGACGCTTGGAAAGCTTGGCGCCATCGGCGCCGTGGATCAGCGGGATATGCGCCATCTTCGGCACCTGCCAGCCCATGGCGTCGTAGATCACCGTCTGGCGGGCGGCGTTGGTGAGGTGGTCGTCGCCGCGGATGATGTGGGTGACGCCCATGTCGTGGTCGTCCACCACCACGGCATGCATGTAGGTGGGGTTGCCGTCGGAGCGCAGGATGATGAAATCGTCCAGATCCTTGTTAGGAAAGCGCACCTCGCCCTGCACGAGGTCGTGCACCACAGTCTCGCCTTCGGTGGGGGCCTTGATGCGGATGGCCCCGCGCACGCCCTCCGGCGCCTCGGCGGGGTCGCGGTCGCGCCAGTGCCCGTCATAGCGCGGCGGCCTGCCTTCGGCGCGGGCCTTTTCGCGCATGGCATCCAGCTCCGCCGGGGTCTCATAGGCGTAATAGGCCTTGCCGAGCCGTACCAGTTCCTCGGCCACTTCGCGATGGCGCGGCGACCGCTCGAACTGCGACACCGCCTCGCCGTCCCAGGCCAAGCCGAGCCATGACAGCCCGTCGAGGATCGCGGCGGTCGCGGCCTCGGTGGAGCGCTCGCGGTCCGTGTCTTCGATGCGCAGCAGCATCGTGCCGCCGGTATGTTTGGCATAGAGCCAGTTGAAGAGCGCCGTGCGGGCCCCGCCGATATGCAGGAAGCCGGTTGGCGAGGGGGCGAAGCGGGTGACGACCTTGTCGGACATGGGACTCCCGGTAGGGCGGGTGGATGCGGGCTTTCGAAGCTTGGGCGTTCATGTAGCATAGGAGGTCGAGCGCGCAAGGGGCGAGAGACCGTGGCCCGAGGGGACCGAGGCACGGAATGGGGCGGGAACGCGGCGGCGGGCGACGTCAGCGAGCGTGATCTGCTGGCCGCGCGGCCCGAAGAGACCCGACTGGATGATTCCACGCCGGCCGTAGTGCCGGCGGCCCGGCCGCCGGTGACGGAGACGGGCCGTCCGCA
>DAOKZN010000342.1:0-3029 GCA_035325625.1 Mesorhizobium sp.
CGCAGGATGCGCTTGGAGAAATATTGCAGCGAGCGCGAGAAGGAGCGGCGCGGCCACAGCCATACGCGCAACCGCTCCCAAAGACTTTCCGTTTCCCTGCGCTTGAACAGCATGTCTATGAAACGCTTGTCGGCATCAGATGTTGCGGCTGCCCGGCTTCACCGGCGGTATGGCCGCCAGTTCCGGGGGCAGGTTGTCGGCAGGATAGGCCGGAACCTCGTATTCCGCGAGCGCGATCAGTGGCACGCCGACGTCGGTCTTGCCGGCGGAGCGGTCGATGATGCAGGCGGCAGCCAGCACCTCGGCGCCGAGGCCGCGCAGGCACTCGATGGTTTCGCGGATGGACAGGCCGGTGGTGACGATGTCCTCCACGATGACGACGCGCGCGCCCTTCTCGATCTCGAAGCGACGCAGCCGGAAGGTGCCCTGCTCGCGCTCCACCCAGATGGCCGGCACGGCGAGGTGGCGCGAGGTCTCGTAGGCCGGGATCAGCCCGCCGACGGCGGGGCCCACGACATAGTCGATGCGGCCCGGCACCTCGGCGCGGATCTTGTCCGCCAGCGCCCGGCACAGCCTTTCCGTCTTGTCGGCATGCATGAACACCCTGGCCTTCTGGAGGAAGACGGGACTGCGCAGGCCGGAGGTGAGGATGAAATGCCCCTCCAGCACCGCGCCCGCCTCGCGGAAGATGTCCAGCACTTCAGCCGTGCCCATGCCCTGCCCTGCCATTCGATCCTATCCGTCTAACCGTTGACGCGCCGCGCGTCGCTGACGCTGGCGTTTTCCTTGAGCTGCGACAGAAGCCGGCTCAGATGCTTCAGGTCCCACACCTCGATGTCGACCAGCATCTCGGTGAAGTCGGGCGCGGTGCGCACCATCGACAGCGTATGGATGTTGGCGTCGTTGGAGGCGATGACCTGCGCGATATCGGCAAGCGAACCCGGCGCATTGATGGCGGTGACCGACACCCGCGCGGGAAAGCGCTCGCGATTGTTCTCGTCTATGTCCCAGCGCACGTCGATCCAGCGCTCGGGCTGGTCGTCGAAGGCGGTGAGCGAAGGCGACTGGATGGGATAGATGGTGATGCCGGAGCCCGGCTGGACGATGCCGACGATGCGGTCGCCCGGCACCGCGCCCTCCGGCGCGAAGCGCACCGGCAGGTCGCCGCGCACGCCGCGGATCGGCACGGCGCCGTCCTTGGCCTCGCCCTTCGGCTGGCCGGCGCCGCGGCGCTGGTTGCGGCCCGGCAGGTGGAAGAGCATCCCGGCGGCATTGCGGATGCGCGACCAGCCTTCCTCGCGCTGGCGCGGCTGCGGAACGGTGACGCGCTCGTCCTTGTAGTCGGGATAGACCGCCTTCATCACGTCGGCGGAGGACAGTTCGCCGCGGCCCACCGACGTCAGCACGTCCTCGATGTCCTTGCGCGCCAGCCGGGGCAGCACCGGCTTCAGGCTCTCCTTGGAGAAGGTCTTGCCGTTGCGCTCGAAGGCGCGCTCGAGGATGCGGGCGCCGAGCCCGGAATATTGCTTGCGGATGGCGTTCTTGGTGGCGCGGCGGATGGCGGCGCGCGCCTTGCCGGTGACGACCACCGATTCCCAGGCGGCCGGCGGCACCTGGCCCTTGGAGCGGATGATCTCGACCTCGTCGCCGTTCTTCAATTCCGTCATCAGCGGCATGATGCGCCCGTTGACCTTGGCGCCGACGCAGGAATCGCCCACTTCCGTGTGAACCGCATAGGCGAAGTCGATCGGGGTGGCGCCGCGCGGCAGGGCGATCAGCATGCCCTTGGGCGTGAAGCAGAAGACCTGGTCCTGGAAAAGCTCCAGCTTGGTGTTCTCCAGGAAGTCTTCCGGGTTGTCGCCCTCGGCGAGCTGCTCGATGGTGCGGCGCAGCCAGGCATAGGCGTTGGTGTCCTTCGACAGGACCGCCCCGGCGCCGTTCGCCTTGCCGCCCGTATCCTTGTAGACCGAATGCGCGGCCACGCCGTATTCGGCCACGTTGTTCATCTCGTGCGTGCGGATCTGCAGCTCGACGCGCTGGCGCGAGGGTCCCACGATGGTGGTGTGGATGGAGCGGTAGTCGTTCTGCTTGGGCGTGGAGATGTAGTCCTTGAAGCGGCCGGGCACCATGGACCACGTGGTGTGGATGGCGCCCAGCGCGCGGTAGCAGTCCTCGACGGTGTCGACCACGACGCGGAAGCCGAAAATATCGGAAAGCTGCTCGAAGGACAGCGCCTTGGCCTCCATCTTGCGGAACACCGACCACGGCTTCTTCTGGCGGCTGGTGACGGTGGCCTTGATCCTGTACTTGTCGAACAGGGCCGAAAGCGCCTTCTCGATCTCGTCCAGCACGCCCCTATTGCGCTCGAAAATCTCGGCCAGCCGTTCCGTCACGGTGCGGTAGGCTTCCGGGTTGATGTAGCGGAAGGCGATCTCCTCCAGCTCCTCGCGCATGCCCTGCATGCCCATGCGCCCGGCCAGCGGCGCATAGATCTCCATCGTCTCCTCGGCGATGCGTAGGCGCTTGTCCTCGCGCATGTGGTTGAGCGTGCGCATGTTGTGCAGGCGGTCCGCCAGCTTGACCAGCAGCACGCGCACGTCTTCGGAGATCGCCAGCAGCAGCTTGCGCAGGTTTTCCGCCTGCTCGGCCTTCTTGGAGACGAGATCCAGCTTCTTGAGCTTGGTCAGCCCCTCCACCAGCTTGCCCATCTCCGGACCGAACAGCTCGTCTATCTCGGCGCGGGTGGCGGAGGTGTCCTCGATGGTGTCGTGCAGCAGGGCGACCGCGATGGTCGCCTCGTCCATGTGCATGTCGGTGAGGATGGCGGCCACTTCCAGCGGATGCGAGAAGAAAGGGTCGCCCGAGGCCCGCTTCTGGTGGCCATGCTTCTGCATGGCATAGACATAGGCCTTGTTCAGCAGCGCCTCGTTGACGTCGGGCTTGTAGCGCTGGACGCGCTCGACAAGCTCGTACTGACGCATCATGGGCGGTTACTCGCGGGCAATGGCAAGAAATGAATCATGCGCCGC
>DAOKZN010000343.1:0-3021 GCA_035325625.1 Mesorhizobium sp.
TCCGGCTTGCGCGCCTTGCACACATAGCGCCCGTGCAGGATCAGCCAGTGATGCGCATGGCGCATGTATTTGTCGGGGATGATGCGCACCAGCGCGCGCTCCACCGCCTCCGGCGTCTTGCCGGGCGCCAGCCCGATGCGGTTGGCGATGCGGAAGATGTGCGTGTCCACCGCCATGGTGTGCTGGCCGAAGGCCATGTTGAGCACGACATTGGCGGTCTTCCTGCCCACGCCCGGCAGCTTGATCAGTTCCTCGCGGCTATCCGGCACCTCGCCGCCATGGTCGCGGATCAGCGCCGCACAGAGCGCGATCACGTTCTTGGCCTTGTTGCGCCACAGGCCGATGGTGCGGATGTAGCCGCCCAGCTTCTCCTCGCCCAGGGCCAGCATCTTCTGCGGCGTGTCGGCGACCTCGAACAGCGGCCGCGTCGCCTTGTTCACCCCGGCGTCGGTCGCCTGCGCCGACAGCACCACCGCCACCAGCAGCGTGAACGCGTTGACATGCTCCAGCTCGCCCCTCGGCTCCGGCCGCTGCACCGAGAAGCGGCGGAAGATTTCCTCGACCTCGGCAGCGCTGTAGGCGGATTTCGCCTGCCGCGCGCGGCGCGGCGCGGCGCCGGCCGCCTTGCTGCGGGCGGCGGGACGATCATTTTCGGGTGACGCTCGATCTTTGGTCTTGGGTGCGGCCATATCCGTCCTATAATGGCCTTCCATGAGCGATACAAACGCCACCTTCGCCGCCGACGAACCCTTCTTCCGCGCCTTGCTCACGCCGCACCGCTCGCTCGGCCGCACCGGCTTTGCCATCCTGATGGGCGCGCTGCTGTTCGGCTGGGCCGTCACCGGCGTGGTCATGCTCTCGCGCGGCGCCTGGCCGGTGTTCGGCTTCTTCGGGCTGGACGTGATCGGGCTCTACGTCGCCTTCCGCCTCAACTACCGCGCCGCCCGCGCCCATGAGGAGGTCTCGGTGTCGCGCACTGCGCTCGACATCCTCAAGGTGGCGCCGTCGGGCAAGTCCGAAAGCCACCACTTCAACCCGTTCTGGGCGCGGTTCGCCGTGGCGCGCCATGCCGAGATCGGCATCACCCGCATGGCCGTGGAGGCGCAGGGCGAGACGGTGCCGATCGGCTCCTTCCTCAACCCCGACGACCGCGAAAGCTTCGCTACCGCCTTTTCGCGCGCCCTGGCACGGGCAAGGACGCGCTGATCCCCTTCGCCCGGGCATAGCCGCCCCGTTCTCCAATATCCTCGCCAGCCGCGCATCAAGGCAGGTTTCGGGTGGCGGGCAGCGCCTCGCCGACCGATATTTTCGGCTAAGGAGACATTGCCATGAACGCTCTCATGCCTATCAATGCGCCCATGCCGCACAAGCCGACCGCCACACTGGAAAAGGACATCACGCCCGAGGGCGGCGACTACGAGGTCGTGCGCCGCGCCATCGAGAAGATCAGCCTGGACTATCGCGACCAGCCCTCGCTGGAGGACCTGGCCGAGGCCGTCGGCGAGACGCCGACCGGCCTGCAGAAGCTGTTCACCCGCTGGGCCGGCCTTTCGCCCAAGGCGTTCCTTCAGGCCGTGACGCTGGACCACGCGCGCCGGCTGCTGGATTCGGGCATGCCGCTGCTGGAGGCCTCGCTGGAGGTGGGCATGTCCGGCCCCGGCCGGCTGCACGACCTCTTCGTCACCCACGAGGCGATGTCGCCCGGCGACTACAAGAACCGCGGCGCGGGGCTCACCATCCGCTACGGCTTCCACATCTCGCCCTTCGGCGTGGCCCTCGTCATGGTCACCGAGCGCGGCCTGGCGGGCCTGTCCTTCAACGATCCCGGCGGCGAACGCGAGGCCTTCGCCGACATGTCCGGCCGCTGGCCCAACGCGACCTATGTCGAGGATATGGCCGCCACGGCGCCCTATGCGGCGCGCATCTTCGACCCGGCCCGCTGGCGGGCCGACCAGCCGCTGCGCGTGGTGCTGATCGGCACCGACTTCCAGGTCCGGGTCTGGGAAGCCCTGCTGCGCATCCCCATGGGCCGCGCCTGCACCTATTCCTCGATCGCCGAGGGGATCGGCGCGCCTAGGGCCGCGCGCGCCGTGGGCGCCGCGGTGGGCGCCAACCCGGTTTCCTTCGTGGTGCCGTGCCACCGCGCCATCGGCTCGACCGGCGCGCTGACCGGCTATCACTGGGGCCTGACGCGCAAGCGCGCCATTCTCGGCTGGGAGGCCGGCCAGGTGGCGGGCTGAGCCGTGGGGCCCGGGACGCCGAAAGATCGAGGCGCCCATATTCCCATTCCGGTCCGGAATGACTAAGCCTTCCGGAGTTCTCCGGGAGGCCTTTCGCTCATGATCGTCGTCATCGGCTCGATCAATCTCGACATGATAACCACCGTGGGCCGCCTGCCGGGGCCGGGCGAGACCGTGCGCGGCACCGGCTTCGCCACCGCGCCGGGCGGCAAGGGCGCCAACCAGGCGCTGGCCGCCGCCCGCGCGGGCGCTGCGGTGCGCATGATCGGCGCCGTCGGCAAGGACAGCCTCGCCGCCGAGGCGCTGGCGCTGCTGCGCCAGGGCGGCGTCGACCTTTCCGGCGTGCGCGAGGCGCATGCCGCCACCGGCACCGCGGCGATCCTGGTGGACGAGGCGGGCGAGAACATGATCGCGCTGGCCCCCGGCGCCAACGATTCGGTGCTGCCGGGCGACCTTTCCCGGGCCGCACTGAAGAAGGGCGACGTCGTATTGCTCCAGCAGGAGATACCCCTGGAAACGGTGGACGCCGCGCTCGACGCCGCCGCTGCCGCCGGCGCGGTGACCGTGCTCAACACCGCCCCCTTCTTCGCGGAGACGGCGAGCCATCTGGGCAAGGCCGACTATGCCGTCGCCAACGAGACCGAGTTCGACCTCTATTGCGAGGCGCTGTCGCTTGCCGGCGACGACCGCGCCGCGCGCATGCGCGCCTATGCGCAAAAGACCGGCCGCACCATCGTCGTCACGCTGGGCGGCGACGGCGTGCTCGCCGCCACGCCCCAAG
>DAOKZN010000344.1:0-3018 GCA_035325625.1 Mesorhizobium sp.
TTTGCGCCGGCGGGGCACTGGTCTATTTCGCGCTGGCCTTCGCCATCGGCGGCGCAGACGCCGGCATGGTGCGAAGGAACATCCGGCGCGGTGGGGCGAAGGCTACGCCGGACGCCATCGGCGATTGATCAGGCGGCACGCGGCTTGATCTTGTCCAGCGCATCTCCCAGCGCCCGCTTGCGCTCCATTAGCTCGAAATCGTGCTGCAAACCGAGAAAGAAACCTTCCGAAACACCGAAATAGCGCGCCAGCCGCAAATCCGTATCTGCGGTCACGGCACGCTTTCCAAGCACGATCTCGTTGATGCGCCGCGGCGGCACGCCGATGGCGCGGGCCAGCGCGTTCTGGCTCAGATGCAACGGCTGCAAAAATTCCTCAGCGAGGATTTCGCCGGCATGCGGGTTGTGCAAAGTGCCCTCAATGGTAGTCGATGATCCCGACATCGGCTGGGCCTCCTTCACTCCACGAGAAACATATCCGCCACTGGTCGTTTATCCTGATCGAAAAGAGACCGGCACGGTCGCCTTTCAGAGCTTCCAGCCGATTTCCAGGTGGAACGCGGAGATCATCCAGCCGGCGAGCCTGATTGAGCAGACGAAGCTTGATCAAGGCCTTGTTCTGGATGTCTGGCAGCAGGAGGCGGCTGCGCCTGCCGGACCAAATTCTTTCCGTTTCCCGATCGGCAAAGCTCAGGATCATGCTAAATTCTAACGTATGACGTTATGCGTTACAAGATAGCATCCGATCATGCTTGACCGAAATGTGCTTGCTCGTCCATAAGCGCGCGTCCGAACTTTCGCCGCGCGCGAAACGGCCCTCCACAAGCCAAGGAAACCTGCCATGTCCGCCTTCAAGCCCCTCGTCTTCTCCGGCGTCCAGCCCACCGGCAACCTGCATCTGGGCAACTATCTCGGCGCCATCAAGAAATTCGTCGCCCTGCAGGACACTTCCGACTGCATCTACTGCGTGGTCGACCTGCACTCGCTGACCGCGCAGCTGGTGTACGAAGACCTGAAAGACCAGACCCGCTCCATCACCGCCGCCTTCCTCGCCTCCGGCATCGACCCGAAGAAGCACATCGTCTTCAACCAGAGCCGGGTGATGCAGCACGCCGAGCTGGCCTGGATATTCAACTGCGTGGCGCGCATCGGCTGGATGAACCGCATGACGCAGTTCAAGGACAAGGCCGGCAAGGACCGCGAGAACGCCTCGCTCGGGCTGCTCGCCTATCCGAGCCTGATGGCGGCCGACATCCTCGTCTACCGCGCCACCCACGTGCCGGTGGGCGACGACCAGAAGCAGCATCTGGAACTAACCCGCGACATCGCCCAGAAGTTCAACAACGACTTCTCGCAGCGCATCGCCGAGCTCGGCATCGGCGTGGAGATGAAGGTGGGCGACGAGACGGTCAACGGCTTCTTCCCGCTGACGGAACCGGTGATCGGGGGGCCTGCCGCGCGCATCATGAGCCTGCGCGACGGCTCCAAGAAGATGTCGAAGTCGGACCCCTCGGACCTGTCGCGCATCAACCTCACCGACGACGCCGACGCCATCGCCAGGAAGATCAAGAAGGCCAAGACCGACCCGGAGGCGCTGCCGAGCGAGACCGCCGGCCTTGCCGGGCGCCCGGAGGCGGAAAACCTCGTCGGCATCTATGCCGGCCTTGCCGAGACCTCCAAGGAGGCGGTGCTGAAGGAATTCGGCGGGCAGCAGTTCTCGGTCTTCAAGCCGGCGCTGGCGGACCTGGCCGTTGAAAGGCTGGCGCCGGTGGCGGCGGAGATGCGCCGCATCAGCGCCGACCGCGCCTATGTCGACGCCGTGCTGAAGGACGGCGGCGAGCGCGCTGGCGTGCTGGCCGAGGCCACGATGCGCGACGTGCGCGACATCATCGGCTTGCTGCAAGACTGACGGCACGGGCATTCACCCGGCCCGTTTCGCCAACGGGCCGCTTGCCGCCGCCCCGCGCGGGTGGCAGATTGCAGGCGAAAACGGACAGGCAGACATGGTCTCCAAACGTCTCAGCCGCGAAGCGGGCCACCGGCGCAAGTTCCTGGCGATCATCGATTCGACGCCGGAATGCGAGCGCGCGGTGGCCTATGCGTCCAAGCGCGCGCTGAGCACCGGCGGGGTGCTGGTGCTGCTCTACGTGATCGAGCCCGACGACTTCCAGCACTGGCTGGGCGTGGAGAAGATCATGCGCGAGGAAGCCAACGCCGCCGCCCGCGCCGCGCTGGACGCCTATGCCAGCAAGGTGCGGCAGAAGGTCGGCATCGAGCCCGAACTGGTGGTGCGCGAAGGCAAGCCGACCGAGGAGATCCACAAGCTGATCGAGGAGGACCAGGACATCGCCATCCTGGTGCTGGCGGCAGGCGCCGGCAAGGAAGGGCCCGGCCCGCTGGTGGCGTCCATCGCCGGCAAGGGCGCGGCCTTCCCCATCCCCGTCACCGTGGTGCCGCAGAACCTCTCGGACGAGGAGATCGACAGCCTTGCGTGAGCCGCCGGCTCGAACCTCGGCCCGGCCCCTATCCCGAACCGGCCGGCGACGCCCGCAATCGTCTTTCGCTTGAACACGCCGCCGATCGAGCCTATTTAGAATCGTTCCAGATTATTATCCGACCAGCCGGAGAGTGCCATGTTCATCCAGACGGAAGCCACCCCCAACCCGGCGACGCTGAAGTTCCTGCCCGGAAGGGAGGTGCTGGTGGACGGCACCGCCGATTTCCGCGACGCCGATGCCGCCCGCACGGCCTCGCCGCTGGCTGCGCGCCTGTTCGGCGTTCCCGGCGTCACCGGCGTGTTCTTCGGCTACGACTTCATCACGGTGACCAAGGACAATTCCGACTGGCAGCACCTGAAGCCCGCCATCCTCGGCGCGATCATGGAGCATTTCATGTCGGGCCAGCCGGTGATGGCCGAGACCGGCCCCACCGTCGAGCACGCCTCCGGCGAGGAATTCTACGACAAGGCCGACGAGGAGATCGTCGTCACCATCAAGGAACTGCTCGACACGCGCGTGCG
>DAOKZN010000345.1:0-3015 GCA_035325625.1 Mesorhizobium sp.
CTGCCCATGCAGCGCTCGGATTTCCTGGAGCTGTTCGAGATCATGGCCGGCCTGCCGGTGACGATCCGCCTGCTCGACCCGCCGCTGCACGAGTTCCTGCCCAAGACCGAGGAGGAGATCGCCGAGGTCGCCGAGGCCATGAACGTGCCGGCCGACAGGCTGCGCCAGCGCACCGAGCTGCTGCACGAGTTCAATCCCATGCTCGGCCATCGCGGCTGCCGCCTGGCCGTCACCTATCCCGAGATCGCCGAGATGCAGGCGCGCGCCATCTTCGAGGCCGCAGTCGAGGCCGGCAGGAAGACCGGCGAACTGGTGGTGCCGGAGGTCATGGTGCCGCTGGTCGGCCTCAAGAAGGAGCTGGACTACGTCAAGGCGCGTATCGACGAGGTGGCCAGGGCGGTGATGGAGGAGACGGGCGTCCACATCGACTATCTCGTCGGCACCATGATCGAGCTGCCGCGGGCGGCGATCCGGGCCAACGTCATCGCCGAGACCGCCGAATTCTTCTCCTTCGGCACCAACGACCTCACCCAGACCACCTTCGGCATCAGCCGCGACGACGCGGCTTCCTTCCTCGAATCCTACCGCCAGAAGGGCGTCATCGAGCAGGACCCGTTCGTGTCGCTCGATGTCGAGGGCGTGGGCGAGCTGGTGCGCATGGCGGCCGAAAAGGGCAGGGCGGCGCGCCCGGGCATCAAGCTCGGCATCTGCGGCGAGCATGGCGGCGACCCCGCCTCCATCCGCTTCTGCGAGGAGGTCGGGCTGGACTATGTGTCGTGCTCGCCCTTCCGCGTGCCGATCGCCCGGCTGGCCGCCGCGCAGGCGGCGGTGCGCAACGGCAAGGGTGCCTGAAAGGCAAGCGAAAGCAATAGCTTGCGGCGGAAAAGCGAATCAGGCTCCGAACCGGTTCAGGCGATGCCGCAAGTTTGCCGCTTTCCGGGGCGAAAGCGCATGCCGATCCGGACGGAGCTGCCCATGCGCCTTTTCGCCAGCCTGCTTTCCGCCGCGCTGCTTTGCGCCGGCCCCGCCGGCGCCAGCCAGCCCGGCCTCGTCGAGCCGTCGCTGCATGTCGCCCCGGGCGGCGCGGCCGGCCCGCGCGTGGCGCTGACCTTCGACGCCTGCATGGGCAGGACCGACATGCGCATCCTGTCGACGCTGATCGAGCACCGCATGCCGGCCACCGTCTTCGTCACCGGCCGCTGGCTGAAGCACAACAAGGAAGCCCTCGCGCAGATGCAGGCGCATCCCGACCTGTTCGAGATCGAGAACCACGGCGCCATGCATGTGCCGGCAGTGGACCGTCCTGCGAAGGTCTACGGCATCGCCGCCGCAGGCTCCCCCGCCGCCGTCGAGGCCGAAGTGAAGGGCGGCGCGGCCGCCATCCGCGCGGCCGGCGGGGCCGATCCGCGCTGGTTCCGCGGCTCCACGGCGCGTTACAGCCCATCGGCGATCGCGCAGATCCGCGGGCTCGGCTTCCGCATCGCCGGCTATTCGGTCAACGGCGACGGCGGCTCGCTTCTCGGCGCCCGCGCCGCGGAGAAGCGCATCGCCTCGGCCCGCGACGGCGACGTGGTCATCGCCCACATCAACCAGCCCACCCACGCGGCGGGCGAGGGCGTGGCCAAGGGGTTATTGGCGCTCAAGGCCAGGGGCTTTTCCTTCGTCAGGCTGGCGGAGGTGGAGGCCGAGGGCACGGACGGCACGACGGCGGCCGTCGACGCCGCCTTTTGAGGCGCGGCGCTGTCGCCTGCGCTGCGGCAGCGTCTCCCAAAAGACCTGAAGGGCTTGCGCCCGGTCAGGCCGCGGCCTCGAACACGTCCATCAGGCCGGCATAGGCGGCGGCGATGCCCGCCACCGGGTTCTCGCTCCTGGCCGCCGTCTCCACCTTCAGCACGCCGCCGCTTGTGGGCAGGCTCAGAAGCAGGAACTGGCGGTTGCCGCCTTCGCCGACGGAGGCGGCGGCCACATGCTCGCCTTCTCCGTCCTTCTCGACGCACATCTTGAACAGCAACTGGCCGCCCACGGCTTCCAGCGCGCTGCCGACGGCCTGGACGAAATCCTCTTCCGACACGGTGCACGAAGCCTCGGGCGCAAGCTCCGTGAGGCTTTCGGCCAGCGCCGTTTCCAGCGCCTCGTCGTCGATCTCGGTGTTGTCCTGCCGGGGTTCTTCCGTGTGAGGGTCCATGCGGGCCTCTTTGTTTGCATCAACCACGCCCCCTCCCCACGATAGATTCCGCGTCACGATGGCTGCATTGTGGCGCCGGCGCTGCCGCTACGTGATGTCTGGACTTTGGCGCGATTGCTTCCACAATAGGAAAAAAGGGAGGAGTCGGGCGTGCTCGGACTGATGCAGGAATGGCCGCTGCTGTGCCACAAGCTGATCGACAATGCAGCGATCCAGCACGGAGGACGCGAGGTCGTGTCGCGCTCGGTCGAAGGGCCGATCGTGCGCATCACCTATGCCGAGTTGCGGCGGCGCGCGCTGCAGGCCGCGCAGCGGCTGGAGCGTGACGGCTACGGTCTCGGCGACCGCGTCGCCACGCTTGCCTGGAACACCGCTCGCCACCTGGAAGCCTGGTACGGCATCATGGGCATAGGCGCGATCTACCACACGCTGAACCCGCGCCTGTTTCCCGACCAGATCGCCTGGATCATGAACCACGCGCAGGACCGGGCGCTGTTCGTCGACCTGACCTTCCTGCCCTTGGCGGAAAAGATCGTTCCGCTGGTGCCGTCCGTGGAAAAGGTGATCGTGCTGACCGACGCCGCCCATATGCCGGCCACCTCGCTGCCGGGCGCCGTCGCCTATGAGGACTGGCTGGCCGAGGCCGATGGCGACTTCCGCTGGAGGAGCTTCGACGAGAACACGGCGGCCGGCATGTGCTACACTTCCGGCACCACGGGCGATCCCAAGGGCGTGCTCTACAGCCACCGCTCCAACGTGCTGCACGCCATGATCTCGGCCATGCCCGATGCCATGGGCCTGTCCTCGCGCGACGTGGTCATGCCCGTCGT
>DAOKZN010000346.1:0-2992 GCA_035325625.1 Mesorhizobium sp.
TGGCCAGCGCCGAGCTGGCCGCGTAGGAGATCGTCGCCTCCTCGCCCACATCCGCAGCGCAGGCCTTGTTCACCGCGTCCAGCGCATTCTTCATGCTGGCGGCGGCGAACACCGTCACCTTGCCCTCGTCGGCATGGGCCGCCGACAATCCCGCTGCAAACGCCAATGCCAGGCCGCCGCCCGTCGCCAGCGCCCCTGCCCTGAAAATCGCTCGCATGAACATCGGAACTCTCCCTTATGTGTCTGTCGGTCGAAAAAATCGTGCGGCCCGAAGCCTCGAAGCGATATATTCATACGAATATAACAAAGGGAAGCCTCCTCGGATTTTTTTCTCGGGGCGCCCTTTTTTCTCGGGGTGGCTTTTTTTCTCGGGGCGGATTGTGCCGACGCAGCGGGGGCGCATACCATCGCGGTGCCCGATGCGGCGGAAAGAAGCGGCAGAAAGCAGGGAGATCGCTCATGAAGATCAGCGCGCGCAACACGCTCAAGGGAACGATCGTCGATATCGTCAAGGGCGCCACGACCTCGCATGTCAGGATCGACATCGGCGGCGGCGCCGTCGTCACCGCCTCGATCACCAACGAGGCGGTGGACGAGTTGAAGCTGGCGGTCGGCAGGCCGGCCTATGCGGTCGTCAAGGCCTCCGACGTGATGGTGGGCGTGGACTGACCTCCCGCCCATGGTGCGCGAGAACGAGATACGGCAGGGCGAGGTCGCCGTGGCGGCCCCGCCGCCGCAGGATGCGGGGCTGGTGTTCATCGGCGTGATCCGCACGCCCTGGACCTCACGAATGATGACGCCCCGCATGGGGCGCGCCGACGGCCCGGTGTGCCGCATCGAAGTCTATGAGCCGTGGCGCGAGGCGCTTTCAGGCGTGGAGAAGTTCGAGCGGCTGGAAGTACTCTACTGGCTGCATCTGTCGCGGCGCGACCTCGTCCGGCAGAGCCCGGCCAATGACGGCTCGACGCGCGGCACCTTCGCCCTGCGCTCGCCGGCGCGCCCGAACCCCATCGGCACGACGATCGCCACGCTGGTGGGCGTGGAAGGCTCGACGCTGCTGGTGCGCGGCATGGACTGCCTCGACGGCACGCCGCTGCTCGACATCAAGCCCGACCGTACGCTGTTCCAGCCGATCGCCCCGCCGCAGCCGGGCGACTTCGAGACGGGCTAAACCGCGATCGGCGCCTTGATGCTGGCGTCGGCCACATAGTTCTCCAGCCGGAAATCCTCGAAGCGGAAGGCGAACAGGTCCTTCACCTCCGGGTTGAGCCACATGGTCGGCAGCTTGCCGGGCGTGCGCGAAAGCTGCTCGCGCGCCTGCTCGAAATGATTCGAATAGAGATGCGCGTCGCCCAGCGTGTGGATGAATTCGCCCGCCTTCAGCCCGCTCACCTGCGCCACCATCATGGTCAGCAGCGCATAGGAGGCGATGTTGAACGGCACGCCGAGGAAGATGTCGGCCGAGCGCTGGTAGAGCTGGCAGGACAGCCGCCCCTGCGAGACATAGAACTGGAACAGGCAATGGCACGGCGGCAGCGCCATCTGCTCCACCTCGGCCGGGTTCCAGGCCGAGACGATGAGGCGGCGCGACTGCGGATTTTCGCGAATCTCGCGCAGCAGCCAGGCGATCTGGTCGATGTGCCGGCCGTCGGGCGCCGGCCAGGAGCGCCACTGCTTGCCGTAGACCGGCCCCAGGTCGCCCTTCTCGTCGGCCCACTCGTCCCAGATGGTGACGCCGTTGTCGTTGAGATATTTGATGTTGGTGTCGCCGGACAGGAACCACAGCAACTCGTGGATGATCGACCTCAGATGCAGCTTCTTCGTCGTGGTGACGGGAAAGCCGTCCGCCAGGTCGAAACGCATCTGGCAGCCGAACACCGAGCGCGTGCCGGTGCCGGTGCGGTCGCCGCGGTCGGCGCCGGTTTCCAGTACATGGCGCAAAAGGTCGAGATATTGGCGCATCGGCTTCGCTTCGATTCGAGGTTCGCCCGATAATAGCCGAACGATGGCACGCCGAACACTCGGCGCACCACGCTTTCCACTCTCATGCCTGCGCGCCGGTGCTGCCCGGCCTGCGCCAGAAGCGAAAGGACGTCAGAGGGACTTGAGCTTGCCCAGTTCCTTGGCGACCAGATAGTAGAAGGTCACGCGGCCCTTGGACCTGTCGTCGGCCATGACCTTCGCCACCTTGGCGATGGCGGCCTCGGCCGCAGCCGCTTCCACGCCCAGCTTCTTGACGCCCCAGCTGTCGCGCACGCGGTCCAGTTCCTTCTGGTCGCTCGCCGCCACCAGCGAGGAATCGCGGTTGCGCAGGGCGATGCCCAGATGCTTCACGATCTTGTCCACCACGGCGGCGTCGGCCGCGGCGTCGTACTTCTTCACGTCTGCAAGATAGTCGCTCATCACAAATCCCCTCGTCGGAGCCGTCGATCCATGGCAAGGCCGAAGCGCGCCGCCGCAACCCGTGCGATAGACCGGATTCTCCTTACCGACGCGAGATTTGATTGAGAGCGCTTCCGAGTCAACCCTTCGCTGCAACAGACCTTCGCCGGGAAGAAGCTTTGCCGCGCTCTTCCATTCCGCGCCGGCCGCCCCTATATTCGGGTCGTCGGCTCGACCGACTATGGCGATAAACAGGCGATGAAATAAGCCGTTCGGACCCGGGGGCGGTACCCGGCGCCTCCACCAAGAGCCGCTGCAAGGCAAGCGGCTGTTGCTGGGGGCGAAACAGGATCGACGAAGGTGTAAAGATCGTGCTTTTGCCCGGCATTGTACCACCGTTATCGGGCTAAACTTATAGTTGCCAACGACAACTATGCTGAGGCACGTCTCGCTGCTTAATGCGGTGCGACAGTCTCGAATCAAGCCCTAGGGGTTAGCACCTCTAGGCGGGGTTCGGAGGTACCTGGCAACAGAAACCTCCACTTTCCTTCTCCCCCTCCCAGTCTTCCCATCTCCGTCTTCCCATTTCCGTCTTTTGTGGCTGTGCCGC
>DAOKZN010000347.1:0-2988 GCA_035325625.1 Mesorhizobium sp.
GCCTCGGCCAGCGGATGCTCCGAGCCCTTTTCCAGCCCGGCGGCGAGCGCCAGCAACTCGTCCTCGGACATACCCTCGGCCGCGACCACGTCGGTCAGCTTCGGTCGGCCTTCGGTCAGCGTGCCGGTCTTGTCCACCACCAGCATGCTGACGGCGGCAAGCCTTTCCAGCGCGGCGGCGTCCTTGACCAGCACGCCGGCCTGCGCGCCGCGCCCGGTGGCGGTCATGATCGACATGGGCGTGGCCAGCCCCAGCGCGCAGGGACAGGCGATGATGAGCACCGACACCGCCGCCACGGTGGCGAAGACAAGGCTCGGCTCCGGCCCGAACAGCGCCCAGGCGAGGAAGGCCACGACGGCGACGGCCACCACCGCGGGCACAAAATAGAAGGAGACGCGGTCGGCCATGGTGCCGCCGGTCAGCCGCGCGCCCGGCACCTTCTCCACCGGCAGGGGCTCGCCGGTGAGCATGGATTCGTCCACCGACGAGCGGCCTTCCAGCACCACCCCGTCGACCGGCACCGATTCGCCCGGCCGCACGCGCAGGCGCTCGCCGGCCTTCACCTCGTCGAGCGGTACGTCGCGCTCGGACCCGTCGCCGGCGATGCGGCGCGCCGTCTTCGGCGCCAGGTCGAGCAGGGCGCGGATGGCCGAGCCGGTCTTCTCGCGCGCCTTCAGCTCCAGTACCTGGCCGAGGAACACCAGTGCCACGATCACCGCCGAGGCCTCGAAATAGACCGGCACGGCGCCGTCGTGGCCACGGAACTGATGCGGGAACAGGCCGGGGAACAGCGTGGCGGCGAGGCTGTAGAGATAGGCAGCGCCGACGCCGAGCGAGATCAGCGTCCACATGTTCGGGCTGCGGTTGACCAGCGAAGCCCAGCCGCGCTTGAAGAAGGGCAGCGCCGCCCACAGCACCACGGGCGTGGCCAGCGCCAGCTCGATCCATACGGCAACGCGCTCGCCGATCCAGTCGCGGAAGGGCAGGCCCACCATCGGCCCCATCGCCAGCACGAAAAGCGGCAGCGCAAGGGCCGCGCTGATCCAGAAACGGCGGGTGAAGTCGACCAGTTCCGGGTTAGGACCCTCCTCGCCGGTCGGCACGCCCATCGGCTCCAGCGCCATGCCGCAGATCGGGCAGTCGCCCGGCTTGTCGCGCACGATTTCGGGGTGCATGGGGCAGGTGTACTGCGTGCCTGCCGGCATCGGCTCGGGCGCCGGCCGGCCGGCCAGCCAGGCGTGCGGCTCAGCCTCGAACTTCTCGCGGCAGCGCGCCGAGCAGAAATAGAATTTTTCTCCCTCGTGGCGCAGGAAATGGCGGGCCGAGGCGCGGTCCACCTTCATGCCGCAGACCGGATCGACGGCGGTGAGGTAATCTTCGGGCGCCGCCTCGAATTTCCTGCGGCAGCCCTCGCAGCAGAAATGATAGGTCCGCCCGCCATGCTCGGCCGTCGGCTTGCCGGCCGCCAGATCGACGATCATGCCGCAGACGGGGTCGCGCAGCACGGCTTCCGGCGCCGGTTCGGCGGCGTGCGCCGAGCAGCAGGAGCCGGAGGCGGCATGGGCGTGATGGTGATGCTCGGAATGGGCCATAGAACAAAATCCCGGTTGTGCCGAACCGAGATAGGGCTTCCAGCGACTGGAAGGTCAAGAGAAAGATTCCGGTTTTTGCGCACCGTCGCCGGGGCCATACACACGGCCGGAAAGATAGGCTATAGACGCGGCAAAAAGGCGAATGCGGCGCGCATGGCGAGATCCCCCCAAAGGCTTGAGGACCTGATCGACCACGCCGCGCTGCGGCGCGACCTGGCCGCGCTGACCGAGGCGACGCAAGGCGACGGCTCCGGCCCGGCGGTGCGCGCGGCCGTGCTGCGGCTCTTGAAGGAACGGCTCGGCGAGGGGCGCAAGGCCGCCGAGATGCTGCTGATGCAGGACGGCGGCGGCCGCGCCTGCGCGATGCGGCTGTCGCGGCTGATGGACGGGATCCTGCGGACGCTGCACGACTTCGCCGTCACGCACGTCTACCGCGCGCGCAATCCTTCCGCGGCCGAGCGCATGGCCATGGTGGCGGTGGGCGGCTACGGCCGCGGCACGCTGGCGCCCGGCTCCGACGTCGACCTGTTGTTCCTGCTGCCCTACAAGCAGACGCCGTGGGGCGAGCAGGTGGTGGAATACATGCTCTACATGCTGTGGGACATGGGGCTGAAGGTCGGCCATGCCACCCGCAACATAGACGAATGCCTGCGGCTGGCGCGCGGCGACATCACCATCTCGACCGCGATCCTCGAAGCGCGCTTCGTGTGGGGCGAGAAGGCACTGTGCGACGAGCTGATAAGGCGCTTCGACGACGAGGTGGTGCGCCTGACCGGCCCCGAATACGTGCAGGCCAAGCTTGCCGAGCGCGACGCCCGCCATGCCAAGGCCGGCGAGAGCCGCTACGTGGTCGAGCCGAACGTCAAGGACGGCAAGGGCGGCCTGCGCGACCTGCACACGCTGTTCTGGATCGGCAAATACTATTACCGCGTGCGCACCGGCGCGGAACTGGTGGAAAAGGGCGTGTTCACCCGCTCCGAATACAACCAGTTCCTGAAGGCCGAGGATTTTCTGTGGGCGGTGCGCTGCCACATGCATTTCCTGACCGGCAAGGCCGAGGAACGCCTGCATTTCGACATCCAGCGCGACATCGCCGAACGGCTCGGCTACACCACGCATCCCGGCCTTTCGGCGGTCGAGCGCTTCATGAAGCACTATTTCCTCATCGCCAAGGACGTCGGCGACCTCACCCGCATCTTCTGCGCGGCGCTGGAGGAAGAGCAGGCCAAGCACGTGCCCGGCTTCAACCGCATCTTCCCCACCTTCTCGCGGCGCAAGCGCAAGCTGGCCGGCACCTCCGACTTCATCGTCGACAACCACCGCATCAACATCGCCGACCAGCAGGTGTTCGCGCGCGACCCGGTCAACATGCTGCGCCTGTTCTGGTTCGCCGACA
>DAOKZN010000348.1:0-2979 GCA_035325625.1 Mesorhizobium sp.
ACCGCCGCCGTCTACGGCGGGGCCGGCAGCGAGCCGGTCCGCGAGGATGCGCGCCTTGCGCCCGAATCGCCCTATGGCCTGTCCAAGCTGATGAGCGAATGGATGCTGCGCGATGCCGCCGCCGCCCACGGGCTGCGCTATACGGCGCTGCGCTATTTCAACGTCGCCGGCGCCGACCCGAAGGGGCGCACGGGCCAGTCCACCCCCGGCGCCACCCATCTCATCAAGGTCGCCTGCGAGACGGCGCTGGGCAAGCGTGCCTCCATGCAGGTCTACGGCACCGACTATCCCACGCCGGACGGCACCTGCGTGCGCGACTACATCCACGTTTCCGACCTCGTGGCCGCCCACCGGCTCGCCCTGCAGCGGCTGCGCGCCGGCGGCGGCAGCCTGGTGGCCAATTGCGGCTACGGCCACGGCTATTCGGTGCTGGAGGTGATCGCGGCGGTGCGCCGGGCCTTCGGCCGCGACTTCGACGTGGTGACGGGGCCGCGCCGCGCCGGCGATGCCGCGGCCGTGGTCGCCGATCCCGCCCTTGCCCGCGCCGAACTGGGCTGGTCGCCCGCCCGCGACGACCTGGACCTCATCGTGCGCGACGCGCTGGCCTGGGAACGCATCCTCGGCACCAGGAATTCGCCGGCGGCCGTCTGAGGCGCCGGCAACGGCGGCCTATGCCGCGTCGGGCGGGATGACGCCCTTGCGCAGGGCGAAGCAGCCGTAGAAGCGGCGTTCGCCGGTCTGGATCACGCAATAGGCCTGCCTGGCCCGCTCGTAGAAGGCATAGCGCTCGATCGGTCTCAGCGGCCATGCGCGGCCTTCGGCGGCGTCGATCTTTTCCTGCACCTCGCGCTGCACGGCCGGCAGCTCGCCGGGGGCGCCGACGACCTCCATGCGCGCGGCGGCGTCGTCCACGAAGGTGTCGAGCGGATAGAGCGACAGCACCGCCTCCACTACGGCCGCGGCGGGGGCGTCGATGCGCAGCAGCCGGCCGAGCGCGGTGTGGCGCGCCACGGAATCGGCCGGGAAGTTGGTGTCGGCGACGATCAGGTCGTCGCCATGGCCCATGGCTGCCAGCGCATGGAGCACGTCGGCGTTGAGCAGCGGATTGATGCCTTTGAGCATGGCGTTCTTTTCGTTCCTTCAGGGCGCGTAGCTTTTGCCGCACGGGAGGGTTGCGAGCGACCTCACCTCGATCCCAGCGTCCCTCCTGCGGCCGGGCGCATGCCTGCGCCTTCCCCTGCCGGGAACGGCCATGGCATCTGCCATTTCGCGCGCGACATCCAGTACAGACTATAGTTTACCATCAAAACAGACAGCACCGCGATCGCGATGCCGGCAAGCACATCCACGAGATAGTGGTTCGCGTGGGAGATTGCCGAGGCGGCCATAAGCACGTTCCAGCCGGCGAATGCGTAGCGAGCCGGCCTCACTTCCCATGCGGCCCAGGCGCACAGCGACGCTGCCGCCGCATGGACCGACGGGAAGGTGACGATGCCCGATGCGTTGTTGAACGAAAGGGAAAATGAAGTGGCCGCCCGCACCGCCGTGAAATCCGGGATGAAGGCAAAGCCGTAATGGGCGTTGATGTTGCGCAAATGGTCCTGCGGCACGCCGTAGACCACATAGGTGCCCAACGCCGGAAACCAGATCGAGACGATGGAAGAGATATAGCAGACGATGCCGTAGCACAGGATCAGCTTGTAGGCGCGCTCGTATCGGCCGACGACGGCCAGAAGCAGCGGTATCGCCAGCAACTGGGGGGCAAATGAACTGTAGGCCCGTGCCATGACCCGCGCCAGCAGGGAATGGGCATCGACAAAGCCGATGAACGACTGCCAGTCGAAGCCCATCGCCTGATCCGCCCGCACCAGCACGTCGTCGGCCATGGGCAGGTCGAACGAGGCCGCAAGATAGGTGGCGATCAGAACCGGGATGGTCAGGAAAAGCCCCATGATGACGGCTTCCAGAGCCGGCGCGAGGCTGTGCATTCCACGCCGCCAGCAAAAGACGCAGAACAGCGTCGCCGCAGTCAGGAAACCGAGGAATCCCCCAAGATCGACCCAGGAAAATCTGACCTTGGTGAACGGGATCAGCGCAAAGACGGCCACTGTGCTGGCGGCGATGAACCAGAAGGCCAAACGGCGCGCATTTGTCGTGTCCCGATCCATCGAAGCCGCCCATTGCTCGTCGGCGGCCACCGTAGGCATAGGCAGCTTAACACATCGCTATGGCACGCAAGAAATGTCGCAGCATCAGCCGGATGTCTGCGCCCCCGTCACCCGCCTCAGCGTCAGGTTGATACGGCCGCCGTTCTTCAGCAGCGTCGAGGTGCCGGGATAGATGCGGTCGACGCCGTGGAAGGCCAGCCGGCTTGTCCCGCCCAGCACCAGCACGTCGCCGCTTTGCAGCCTGAGCGAGACGGTCCTGTCCTGCCGCCGCGGGCCGCCGACGCGGAACAGGCAGTCGTCGCCCAGCGAGACCGACACGACCGGCGCGGCGAAATCGGCCTCGTCGCGGTCCTGGTGCTGGCCCATCTTGGCTTCGGACGTATAGAAGTTGACCAGACAGGCTTCCGGCTCCAGCGGGCAGGCGGCCACGTCGCGCCAGACCCGCAGCAGCGCCTCGGGGATCGGCGGCCACGGCCTGCCGGTCGCCGGGTGCGTCGCCTGGTAGCGGTAGCCGCGTTCCTTGTCCGTGACCCAGCCCAGCGCGCCGCAATTGGTCATGCGCACGCTCATCTCCTTGCCGGTGCGCGGCATGGCGGGGACGTAGAGCGGGGCATCGGCCACCACGGCGCGGATATCCTCCAGCAGCGCCGCCTGCGCGGCGCGATCCAGATAGCCGGGCATGTGGCGCACCCCTTCGGGCAGGGCGGGCATGGTCTGCTTCCTCTCGGTGGCCGCTATTCGGCAGGCTCGCATGCCATAGTGAACGAAAAACGGCGACCCGAAAGCCGCCGTCCGCAAGTTCGGTGAAAAG
>DAOKZN010000349.1:0-2975 GCA_035325625.1 Mesorhizobium sp.
TGGAGCGGGCGAAGCGCGCCATGATCTCGGGCAGGAAGCGGTCGGCATAGTCGTCCGGCGTGCCGATGCGGATGGTGCCTTCCAGCCGGTTGTCGTCGAAGGCGGCCAGCGTCTCGCGGTTGAGGTAGAGCAGGCGCCGCGCGTAGGAGAGCAGCCGTTCTCCCTCCTCCGTCAGCTTATTCAGCCGGCCGTCCTTCTCGAACAGCGGCTTGCCGATGCGTTCCTCCAGCCGCCGCATCTGCATCGACACCGCCGACTGCGTGCGGTGCACTTCCTCGGCGGCACGGGTGAACGAGCCGGTGTCGGCGATCGAAACGAAAGTCTGCAACTGGTCGAGGTCGAGGGGAGCCTTCATCACCGCAATCCATCATTCGCTTTGATGCTAAGGATTAGAAACATTCGTTGGATTAATCAATTGGCCGATGCCAAATACATCCCGTCCACATGAAGCCGTCGATTCCGGTCGAAGCTTGCCGCTCCCCCGCAGCGGTGCCGGCCGGTCGTGCGCTTCGAGACGACGAGGAGACGGACAATGGCCACGTGTGACTTCGCTTCCGGGAGCCCGCGCATCACCACGCGCCCGGCCGTTGCGACGCGCGTGCTTGCCGCCGCCGCAGGCTTCTGGCGTGCCTGGAAAAACCGCCGCGCCTTCTATCGCCTCGGCGAGATGAGCGATGCCGAGCTTGCCGATATCGGGCTCACCCGCGCCGATCTTCATGTCGCCGTCGTTCCGTTCGGCGGCGACCCGACGGAAAGGCTGGGGCCGATCGCCGCCGAGCGCGCCCAGCGGAGTGTGGCCCGCAAGGCATGCTGAACCGCATGGCATAGAGCTTCATCGCAGGCCCCCCTGCCGGTCTCCCACCGGCCGCCTGCATCTTGCCCGGTCCCTTGGGGCCGGGCTTTTTTGTCCCGCGAATTTGCCGCCCTCCCTCAGGGAAGGCAGTCCGGTCCGGCAGAACGGGCTTGCCGGCAATGGCACCTACCGGCTCCGGTTCATTCCCTTGAGGAACTGGTCGAAGATGGATTCGACGCCCTTCTGGTAGTCGTCGCGTTGCTGGCGGCCGGTCTCGAACATCTTGCCGAAGATGTCGTCATAGGGGTTCCTGGCCCGCCCGCTCGGGTTCGGCTCGGGCTGCGGCCCTGCCGGCGGGGCATCGTCCGTCTGCTGCCCGCCGCCCAGCATCTGCTCCAGGATCTGGCCCCACGGGGTGTCGCCCAACGGGTTCTGGGCAGGGTTCTGCGGCGCCTGCGGCTGCCGCTGCGCCGCGCCGCCCATGCCTCCGCCCATGCCGCCGGCCTGCTTCATCATCTGCTCCAGGATCTGGCCCAGCGGGTTGTCGGCGCCGAAGCCTCCCGCAGCCTGCCGCTGCGCGCCGGGGAACTGGCCGGTGGACTGCTTGGCCAGCCCGCCCATGACCATGGAGGCGATCACCGGCAGCATCTGCTGCAGCACCTGCTGGCCGATGCCGGTGGCCTGCGCGGCTTGCGCTGCCACCGCGCGCGACACGTCCTTAGAGCCGAACAGATGGCCGAGTATGCCGTTGCCTTCGTCCACGCCCTGCGGGGCGAACGCCTTGGCGGCGTCCTCGAAATATCCGGCATGGTTGCCGCTGGCGATCGCCTGCATGAAGGCGCCGATGCCGTAGGGGTCGGCGGTGTTGCGCTTCAGGCCCTGCGAGAAGGCCGGCAGCAGCGCCTCGACCGCGGATTGCGTCTGCTGCTGCGACAGGTTGAACTGGCGTGCCAGCGCCTCCATGCCCTGGCCGTTCTGGGCCTGCGCCAGCATGTCGAACAAGGGAAGCATCTCTTCCTCCTCGAAAACGGTTGCCGAGGAGGAACCTAGAACCTTTCGCGCGCCGATAGAAGCCGATTTCCGCGCCGTCGCCCGAACCCGCTCAATAGGCGTATTCGAGGAACACCGGCTCGATCGAGCCGCCCCAGCGCGTGTGATAGGCCGAAAGCATCTCCTCCGCGCTGGTGGTGCCGCGCGCCACCACCTCGTCCAGCGTGTTGAGGAACGAGGTCTCGTCATAGCCGTCGCGGTTCAGCCTGGCGCGCCGCTTCAGCCCCTGGCGCGAGATCGCCAGCACGTCGCGCGCCACCTCGCGCAGCGTCGTGTTGCGGAAGGGGGCGGCGATCGCCTGCTCGGGCACGGCGTCGCGCAGGGCCTGCACTTCCTCGAAGGTCCAGCTCGCCGTCAGCGCCTCGGCATCGGAAAGCGCCTGCTCGTCATAGAGCAGCCCGACCCAGAAGGCCGGCAGCGCGCAGATGCGCCGCCAGGGCCCGCCATCGGCGCCGCGCATCTCCAGGAACCGCTTCAGCCGCACGTCGGGGAACAGGGTGGAAAGATGGTTCGCCCAGTCGCCTATTGTCGGCAGGCCGTCGGGCACCTCGCTGCGGGCGGCGCCATCCATGAACTGGCGGAAGGTGACATGCGTCATGTCGTGGTAGCGGCCGTCGCGGATGACGAAATACATCGGCACGTCGAGCGCCCATTCCACATAGTCGGCAAAGCCGAAATCGGGCGAGAAGCAGAATTCGAGCAGGCCGGAGCGCTGGTTGTCGGTGTCGCGCCAGATGTCGCCGCGCCAGCTCCGGAAGCCGTTCGGCCGCCCTTCCGTGAACGGCGAATTGGCGAACAGCGCGGTGGCCAGCGGCTGCAGCTTCAGCGACACCTGCATCTTGCGCCGCATGTCCGCCTCGCTCTCGAAGTCGAGATTCACCTGGATGGTGCAGGTGCGGTACATCATGTCCAGGCCCTTGGCGCCGACCTTGGGCATGTAGCGCGTCATGATCTCGTAGCGCGATTTCGGCATTATCGGCGTCTCGGCCAGCGACCATTTCGGGCTGCCGCCAAGGCCGAGGAAGCGGATGCCGAGCGGCTCGGCGATCTCGCGCACCTGCGCCAGATGCGCGTTGCCCTCGCGGCAGGTCTGGTGGATGGTTTCCACCGGCGCGCCCGAAAGCTCGAACTG
>DAOKZN010000350.1:0-2972 GCA_035325625.1 Mesorhizobium sp.
AGATAGTCGCGCCAGCCCGCGCCGAGTACGGCGTTCGCGGTCAGGTCCGCACGGATGCGGCGTTCCGCCGTGAGGCGCGCGTCATAGAGGATGGAGCCGCTCTCGCCGGCATTGGTGGTGTCCTCCAGCGTGGTGCCGCCGCGCAGGCCGACGACCGTGTCGCGCTCCGGCGACCATCTCAGGTCCGCCGCCACCGTCGCGCCGGAGATCGGCGCCAGGCGCCCGTCGTCGAAGCTCTCGCGTATCCAGCCCGCCGAAACCTCGCCGCCCAGCTTTTCGCCGAGGTCGAGGGCAAGGCCGGCGCGCGCGCCGATACGGTTCGATGAGCGCTCGTAGCCGCTGGCGTCGATGCGTTGATCGAAGACGCGGCGGCCGATTTCCACTTCCCCGAACGGTGTCAGCGCCGGCGAGATCTCATAGCCGCCGCGCAGCGTCGCCGTGTAGAGCGTGGAGTCGCGGTCCTTCTGTGAAAGCACGCCGCCCGAGGACAGGTCGGCATCGCCATAGGCGTCGTGCGTGGCCGCCCCGGTCAGGCCGAGGCGCACCTTGCCGATCTCCTTGCGGATACCGAGGCTGCCGTCGAGCGTCTGCCGCAGCGGCTGCGAGGCCGTGCCCTCGATGGCGACCGGCGAATCGGCCGTTTCCGGCGCGGCCTCGTAGCCCAGCTTGGCCACGGCGCTCCAGTCGTGGCCGAGGTCGAGGTCGAGCGCCCCTTCCACCCGGCCTTGCGCGTCCTTCACCTCCTGGCCCGAAAGCGTCCTGCGGATGACGCCGTAGCCGGAGACGGTCGCCGAATTGCCCTCCCAGTCGGATGCGGCGTTGAAGCGCAGAGCGGTTTCCGAAAGCACCGCCGGCCTGCCGCCGACGCTGGAGTCGGCGTTCGAGGTGGCCGTGATGCCCTGCTCGATAGCCGGCCGCAGAACGAACGAGCCGACCCTGATGCCTGTCGCCTCGAAGGGGTTTTCTTCCTCGCTCCTGTCCCGACGCTCGATCGCGCCGGTGCGCTCCACGCGCAGATCGGCCCGCTCTTCCTCGGTCGTATCCATCTTCTCGGCGGCATCCACCGTCGACTTGCGGGGGTTCGTCGGGTCCTGCTCGTCCTTGTCCCTCGCTGCAGGGTCCGCGTCGGGCTTGCCAGGCAGGGCGCGTCCCGTGGCCGGCTTCCGTGGCCGGGATGGCGGCGCAGCCGCATCGGGAGAGGGGGTATCGGAGGACGGGCCGGGACGCGCGGGGGCTGTGCCGCCGGCTGCCGCCTGCTCCGTGTCGGGCATCGCGCCGGTGCTGAAAGGCTGGTAGGGCGCGACGGCACCCGCCTGCAGGGCGGCAGCGTCGTCGCCGGCGGCCGGGGCTTGGCCCGTAGGGGGCTGCAGCACGTCGCCGGGGCGGCTCTGCCCGATCGCCGGATCGGAAAGGAAGCCGCGCAGTTCGGCGTCCTGCGCCCATGCGGGCGCGCCCGGGCAAGGGAAGGCAAGGGCCGCCGTCGCCAATAGAAGCGCGCGGGCAGCCTTCCCCCTACGGCCTTGTTGAACTCCCCGCGACATCGTCACCACTGCCTTGACGGCGCAGCCGCGCCGAAGATTTACCGAACCGTAAATGGCGATGGTTAACGGAGGGTTGAGGAGCACCCTGCGGCGACGGCTGCGGCGATTGGGTTGGACAGGTCGCATTCAACGCGCTAATCGCTTGCCTCATGCAGACGCGACCCATGAAGAAAGCACAGCCCGATCCGCAGGCGGCGATCGATTCCGCGCTCAGGACCGTGGCCACGGAGCAGGCCGGCATCGAGGCGCTGGCTGCGGCGCTGCGGGACGGGCTGGCCGCGCCCTTCGCCCGCGCCGTGGACATCGTCTCGGCCATCAGCGGCCGCGTCATCGTCACCGGCGTTGGCAAGAGCGGCCATATCGGCTCCAAGGTGGCCGCGACGCTGGCTTCCACCGGCACGCCGGCCTTCTTCGTGCATCCGGTGGAGGCCAATCACGGCGATCTCGGCATGATCGCCGGCGACGACGCCATCATCGCGCTTTCCTGGTCGGGCGAAAGCCCGGAGCTGAAGGGCATCATCGCCTATTCGCGGCGCTTCTCCATTCCGCTGATCGCCATCACCGCCGGGAAATCCTCGGCGCTGGCGCGGGCGGCGGATGTGGTGCTGCTCTTGCCGCGCGCGCCGGAAGCCTGCCCGCACGGGCTGGCGCCCACCACCTCGACGCTGCTGCAACTGGTCACCGGCGACGCGCTGGCGATCGCGCTGCTGGAGGCGCGCGGCTTCACGCCGGAGCATTTCCGCACCTTCCATCCGGGCGGGCAGCTCGGCGCCAACCTGACGCGTGTTTTCGAGATCATGCGCAAAGGCGACCAGATTCCGCTGGCACGGCTCGGCACCCGCATGCCCGAGGCGGTGATGACGCTGGCCCAGAAGAAGGTGGGCTGCGTGTGCGTGGTGGACGAGGAGGGGCGGCTGGCCGGCATCTTCACCGACGGCGACCTCGCCCGCAACATGCACCGCAACCTCGCCGAGACCACGGTGGACGAGGTGATGACCCGCACGCCCAAGACGATCGAGCCGCAGATGTTCGCCGGTGCCGCGATCGCGCTGCTCAACAAGCACAACATCAGTGCCCTGGTGGTGACGGAGGGCGGCACGCCGGTGGGCGTGGTGCATTTCCACGACCTGCTGCGCATCGGCGCAGCCTGATCCGGGGCAGGGGATTGAAACGGGGTCATTCACCCCGCCCTAACGCCTTGTCCGGCGCATGATCTTATCCGAAAAGTCTGCGACTTTTCGGGATCGTGCGCTACTTGACCGGCTCCACCGTCAGCTCCAGTTCCGTGTCGCTCGCGCCGGTCACCCGCACGCGCGTGCCGGCCGGCAGGTCGGGCCCGGACACGCGCCACAGCGTGTCGCCGAGCTGGATGCGCCCGCGCCCCTCGCGGATCGGCTCGGCGAGCGTGGCGGTGCGCCCGATCAGCTGCTC
>DAOKZN010000351.1:0-2951 GCA_035325625.1 Mesorhizobium sp.
CCAGTCAGTACCGGGTATGCGGGTTAAAGCGATGCGACTCAGTGTTTTGAAGGCCAACGGACGCAATCTGGCGCGCGGTTGCGCCATGCTGGTCGTCGCCGGCGCCCTTGCCGGATGCAGTTCGCAGGTGGCGCGCTTCAGCGACGCCGTGGACGGAATATCCACCGGCTCGACAGCCAACCAGCGCACCATCATCAACAAGCAGCCGGCCGCGCAGCCCTATCCGGGCGACGGCTGGACAGCGCCGGCACCGGCGGACGGCAGCTACAGCCAGTCGGTCAGCCGCTCCTCGCTCACGCCCGTCACGGCGCAGCCGCTGCCGCCCGTCGCCAGCGCGAACCCCGCTCCGGCGGTCGTGCCCACCGCTTCCGCCGCCGTGGCTTCCACGGCCGCCAAGGTGGACAAGACCGTCACCGGCACGGTCAACGCCGCGACCCAGCCTTTCAAGAAGGCTGAGCCGGAAGCCGTGCGGGTGGCAAGTGCCGCCAGCGCGGCGCATGGCTGGTCCAGCATCGGCGGCTCCGTCATCACCGTCACCGATGGCGAGACGCTCAACGGGCTGGCGCGCCGCTTCAACGTGCCTGCCGACGCCATCAGGTCGGCCAACGGCATGACCCAGGCCAGCGTGCTGAAGTCGGGCCAGAAGATCATCATTCCGGTGCCGGCGAAGTCCGGTTCGGCCGTCGCGGATGCCGCGAAGACCGGCGCGGAGCCCGCCAAGGCGCCGCTGCCGCAGAAGGCGCCGGCCGAGAAGGTGGCGGTGCTGCCGCAGCAGCCCAAGCCGAAGGAGGCCAAGGCGGCCCCGCCGGCGGACGCCTCCGCCAACGCCAAGGACCCGGTGGCCAAGCCGCAGGTGGCAAGCGCGGCCGGCCAGGCCAAGGGCACCTACACCGTCCAGCAGGGCGATACGCTGTCGGCCATCTCGCGCAAGACCGGCGCCAGCGTGGCCGCGCTCAAGCAGGCCAACGGCATGCAGGACGGCCTCGTGCGCATCGGCCAGGTGCTGAAGGTGCCGGCTGCGGGCGCCGCGGCTCCGGCCGCGACGGTCGCCGCCGCCAAGCCGGCCAAGGTCGATCCGGTGCAGACGGCCTCGACGCCGCCGCAGCAGAAGGCGACGCCGACCGAGACGCTCGCCTCCTACACGCCGCCCAAGAAGGCCGACAAGGTCATCAGCCAGGCCGAGCAGGAGGACGTGGCCGCGCCCGATTCCACCGGCATTGGCAAGATGCGCTGGCCGGCGCGCGGGCGCGTCATCTCCGCCTTCGGCAAGGGCAGCGACGGCATCGACATCTCGGTGCCGGAAGGCACGCCGATCAAGGCTGCGGAAAACGGCGTGGTCATCTATGCCGGCGACGGGCTGAAGGAGTTCGGCAACACGGTGCTTGTGCGCCACGAGGACGGCCTCGTCACCGTCTACGGCCATGCCAGCTCCCTGGAGGTCAAGCGCGGCCAGAAGGTCAAGCGCGGCCAGGAGATAGCCGTGTCCGGCATGAGCGGCAGCACGGACGCGCCGAAGCTGCATTTCGAGGTGCGCAAGAATTCCGCGCCGGTCGATCCGGGCACCTACCTCGAATAGAATAAACACAAAAACTTGCGGGCCGCCGGGACCTCCAGTCCGGCCCGCCGGCTTCGCCCGTTCCGCAAGGAGCGGGCCTTTTCACTTCGAGAATCTTCCGCCGCGCGAGGCCGTGCACCCCTGCGGGGAGGGCGGCCGGAACCTATAGCGGCTTGCCGAGCCGGCCGGCCAGGTCCTGGGTGAACTGCCAGGCCACGCGCCCGGAGCGGCTGCCGCGCGTCGTCGCCCATTCCAGTGCCTCGGCGCGCAGCCTTTCGGCGCCGATGTCCAGGCCGTAGTGGCGCACATAGCCTTCCACCATGTCGAGATAGTCGTCCTGCGAGCACTTGTGGAAGCCGAGCCACAGGCCGAAACGGTCGGAGAGCGACACCTTCTCCTCGACCGCCTCCGAAGGATTGATGGCCGTCGAGCGCTCGTTGTCGATCATGTCGCGCGGCAGAAGATGGCGACGATTGGACGTGGCGTAGAAGATGACGTTGGCCGGCCTGCCTTCCACGCCGCCCTCCAGCGCAGCCTTGAGCGACTTGTAGGAGGTGTCGTCATGGTCGAAGGAGAGGTCGTCGCAGAACAGGATGAAGCGGTGCGCCGCCGTCTTCAGGACGGCCATCAGCCTCGGCAGCGTGTCGATGTCCTCGCGGTGGATCTCGATCAGCTTGAGCGGGCCGTCGGTCTCGCCGGAAGCATTGATGGCGGCGTGCACGGCCTTGACCAGCGAGGACTTGCCCATGCCGCGCGCGCCCCACAGCAGGACATTGTTGGCGGCGAAGCCGGACGCGAAGCGCTTGGTGTTGTCGAACAATATGTCACGCACGTGGTCGACGCCGCGGATGAGGCCGATGTCCACCCGGTTCACCCTGGCGACCGGCTCGAGGCAGCCGGTCTCGGCCTGCCACACGAAGCAGTCGGCCGCCGCGAAGTCGGGGGCAGGGGGGAGTGTGGGTGTCAGCCGCTCGACGGCCGCGATGAGCCGGTCGAGCTTTTCGGACAGGGCTTCGATGCTTTTGTCGGGCATGATCGTCCTCGGGCCGGTGGTGGGCGGGTGCGCGCAAGGTGCGTACCGTACCGTACGGTTCTTCCACAGCGCCCCGCCTTTTGCAAGATGCCGGGCCGCTGCCGGCGCGGTTCGTCATTTCCGCCTTGCCCGGTCTCCTTTCCAAAAGGTTTCCAGGAACACGGCGGACGGTTGCATTGGCGGCTTTACCGTCTATATTCCGCGCAAATTTCACGGGCCGGCTGCGGCTTTTCTCACGATTCAGGAGCTTTTGATGTTCGTCACACCGGCATACGCCCAAGGCGTCGGCGCAACGCCAGATGTGTTCATCAGCGTCTTGCCGTTTGTGCTGATCTTCGTGATCATGTATTTTCTCATCATCCG